>JAQGPI010000099.1 GCA_028293175.1 Verrucomicrobiaceae bacterium
GGCGGTCGAGCGCATCGACCACCTGTCCCACTTGCGCATCCATGAAGCTGGTGCTCGCGAAGTAGCCCTGGCGCGCTTGCCGGCGCAGATTGTCATCGAGCTTGTCTTGGTCCTTTTTGTAGCTGGCGTAGGCACCGGCGGGTACGCCTTCCTGATCCTTCATGGGACCGGTGGCGAGAGAAATCTGGTCGATCGGGTACATATCATAGTACGTCTTGGGCGCTACATACGGGGTATGCGGGCGGTAGAAGCCGACGGCGAGGTAGAAGGGCTTGTCCTTGTGCTGCTCCAGCAATTTGATAGCAGCTTCAGCACCTTTTTCGTCGGTTTGCGGGGCGGGGTCTTCGTCGGCGAACCAGCTTAACGAACCGCCGAGCTGGCCAGGGGTGAGGGAGAAAATCTTGTCTTCGATGAGCTTGTCGTGACCCGACGGATTAATGAATTCCATCCATGAAGGGGGATCGTCCAGGCCGCTGGTGCCGATCTGGGTGGGCACGCCGTAATGGTAGAGCTTGCCCACGCGGGCCACCCAGGCCCCGGCCTTCTGAAAGCTCTGCGGCAGGGTTACCACCTCGGGCAGGGCCTCGCGGAAGTGGGTCGAGTTTTCATACACCTTGGTATGGTCCGGGCGCATGCCGGTGAGGAAGCTGGCGCGGCTCGGATTGCACAGCGGGTACTGGCAGTAGGCTTTGTCGAAGCGTACTCCGCGCGCGGCCAGCTTGTCGATGTTCGGCGATTTCACCAGGGGATGGCCGTAGCAGCCGAGGCCGCAATTGAGATCATCGGAAACTATGTGCAGCACGTTGTACTTCGGTGTGGCGGCAAAAACCTCGCTGGCAGTGAGGAGAAGAAACAGGAAGACGCGGTGCATGCGCTCTTGAACGCCGTTAGGCGCGGAGTGTTTTCAAAAGAGACAGAAGACTGGAAGACAAAAGACGCGAGAGTTGACCGCATGAAGAGGTGAGCCGGGTGTTCTCAGGTCGTTTCTCTGGTGTCTTCCAGTCTTCTGTCTCCGCCTTGAAACCTGATTGCACGGCGCCATAGCCTTGCTAAGCTCCGTCTTCCCTTCGCCCGGCGGCCCGGTTTGTGCTGTCCACGGAGACCAGACCCTTTCCCCCTTTATCTCATGCCCCGCCTCATCGAATACCGTGACGCCATCCGCGAAGCCCTCGACGAAGAACTTGCCCGTGACCCCATGGTGGTGGTGATGGGTGAAGAAGTGGCGCAGTACAACGGTGCCTACAAGGTGACCAAGGGCATGTGGGAAAAGTGGGGCGATAAGCGCCTGGTGGATACTCCCATCAGCGAAGCTGGCTTCATCGGCATGGGCGTGGGTGCCTCCATGCTGGGCGTTCGTCCGGTGATGGAACTGATGTTCTGGAGCTTCTACACCGTGGCGTGGGATCAGATCGTCAACAACGCCGCGATGGTGCGCTACATGTCCGGCGGCAAGATCAACTGCCCCATCGTGATCCGTGGCCCAGCTAATGGCGGCACCAATGTGGGTGCCACGCACTCGCACACCCCGGAAAACCTCCTGGCCAGCTTCCCCGGCATGAAGGTGGTGGTGCCCTCGAACGCTTATGATGCCAAGGGGCTCATGAAGACCGCCATCCGCGACAACGATCCAGTGATGTTCATGGAGAGCACTGTGCTCTACGGTGAAAAATGGGAAGTGCCGGATAATAGCGAACTGCCCGAGGGCGAGTACACCATCCCGCTGGGCCTTGCCGATGTGAAACGTGAAGGCACGGACATCACCCTCATTGCCCACGGTCGTGCGGTGATCACCTGCTTGCAGGCGGCCAAAGTGCTGGAAGAAGAGCACGGCATCAGCGCCGAAGTGGTGGACGTGCGCAGCATCCGCCCGCTGGATGAAGACACGATTTTGGACAGTGTGCGCAAGACCCATCGCGCCATCTATGTCGAAGAAGGCAAGCCCTTCTGCGGCGTCGGTGCCCAGGTCGCCTACATGATCCAGGAGCGCATCTTCGATGAACTCGACGCCCCGGTGCTGCGTGTGAATTCTCTGGATGCCCCGGCAATCTACAGCATGCCGCTAGAGAAACTTCAGCTCCCGTACGCGGATGTTGTTGTGGCTAAGGCGCTGAGCATTTGCTAGCCCTCAATAGCACTTTTCATCGCTGCGATATGTCTCGGTGTCGTGCGGCAACAGCCGCCCAGGATGCTGGCGCCAGCCCGTCGCCACTGATAGGCGGCGCATGCAAAGGCATCGGGCAACGTTTCGTCCTGCGGTTGGCGGGAATTCAGGTCCCAGGCGTTGCTGGCATTGGGATAAATGATGAGCGGCTTGGCGGTGAGGTGGGACAGTTGTTCAGTTAGGCAAAGGGCGAGGCGCGGGGCGACACAGTTCACACCCACGGCGCAGAGGTTCGGGATCTCGTTGGCGACTTTTAGCACCTCTTTGAACGGAGTGCCGTCGGTTAGATGCCGGGCATCGCGGCATGTGAAGCTGATCCAGGCCTGTCGTGAGGGCGTGGCGGCTAGCAGCAAGAGCAGGGCGCGAGCCTCCGGCCAGGAGGGGATGGTCTCCAAGGCGATCACATCCGCTTCGCTGTCGCAGAGCACCGCCCATCGTTCTGCATGGAAGCTGTGAAATTCATCCGGGGTGAGGTGGTAGTCGCCGGTGTACTCGCCACCATTGCAAAGGGAGGCGCCGTAAGGACCGATGCTGGCAGCCACAATCGGACGCAAGCGCTCCGGATGCCGGTAGTGGTAACGGTCGCGCTCGCGGGCTGCCAGAGCGACCGCGTCGCGCAGAAGGTCTTCCGCCTCCGCCTGATGCAGGCCCACGGATTTCAGTACTGGCATCGCTGCCTGGAAAGTCGCGGCAGTAATGCATGTAGCACCTGCATCCAGGTAATCGCGATGCACCTCACGAATGGCCATCGCATTGGTCCGCACAAGCGCGGAGGACCATAATTTGCCTAACTGGGTATGCCCCCGTCGTTCCAGCTCCGTGCCCAGGCCGCCATCCAAAAGCAAAGCGCTGCCATGTTCAAGCCATGGAGCAAATGGAGAGTTCATTTCGGTACTGATCATCACATGGCGTTCAAGCGGCGTCGAGCATGGATCAAGAGTGGGGGAGGGGCGATCGTTGCGCAATCATGGGCTATTCATAGCATCGACACTTTCCGAGCTGCGCAACCCCGGGCAGGCATCGTGCTTGGCTCCGGCCTGGGGGAGGTCGCGGAAGCCCTCGGAGTTACGTGTGCAGTTCCTTTTGCGGATGTGCCAGGACTCTGTTGTCCACCGTCCCCGGGCATGCCGGAAGGCTCATTCTTGTCGAGCCGGAGGGCATTCCGCTGCTCATATTCCAAGGGCGGAGCCATCTCTATGAGGGCTTGGGCGCGCAACAAGTAACGGCTCAGGTTCGGCTCATGCACGAGCTAGGCGTCCGTACGTTGCTGCTGACCAATGCCGCAGGATGCCTCAACACTGACTTCACGCCTGGAGAGCACATGCTGATCAGCGATCATCTGAATCTTACTGGCACCTCGCCACTCATGGGCGGCCCGCGCTTCCATGACATGAGCCAAATGTATTCGCCACGCCTCGATGACGTCTGCAAAAGGCCGCTCTCCGCTCACGGATTCCTTTACACACCGGCGTCTACGCGGGGCTCGTTGGCCCCCGGTATGAGACGCCGCCGGAGATCCGCATGCTCCGCCACCCTGGGAGCGGATGCTGTGGGCATGTCCACGGTTTTGGAAGCAATCCAAGCCCGTGCGCTGGACATTGAAGTGGCGGAGCTTTCCTCCCTTACCACCTGGGCGGCAGGGATCACGACGGAACCCGTCAGGCATGAGGAAGTCCTGGCCATGGGTCGGGCGTTGATCCCACAGCTGGTTAGCCTGATCCGAGCTTTGGCTTGTCCTCACTGATGGTGCATTACGCTATCGTATGGCGCTTGATGTCACGTTGAATGAACTTTCTCACCGGATCATCACAGTAGGCTCCGCATCATCAGACATCGGATCGTCATTGGCACGGCCGCCCTCGGCTTTAAAATTGATGCCCACGGAATAAATGAGGCCCTTTTCGGCATCGTAGCGCAAAGGCTCGCCAGTGTAGGGATCGGCGGGCAGGGCGGTGAAGTAGCGCGGCATTAGGTCTTCCAGTTTTTGCGGTGCCTTGCCATGATCGAGCGCATAGCGGCGCGCCCCGAACAAGGTAAGGACCAGCGCATGGCGCGCGCGTTGCAGAGCCAGGTAGTCGAGCAGGCTCGCGTAGTGCCAGATGCGCTCATTTGCATACTTGAAACCGGAATGGTTGGGCCCGCCCGGAAAGCCTGCTGGCCTTCCCTGCGGCCCAATGCGCTGCGCTATCTGATGGGTGACCGCGCCGGGCGCTTTCGGCACTTGGTCGGAAAGCTCCCGCATGCTGGAAGCAAACAATGCCAGTGTCTGATTAGTCTTGAAAAACAGGCGGCTGAAGCGGTTCTGGGAGGGATGAACCGAGGGTTCATCCCAGGGATCGCCGGGCCGTGACCCGACAATCAAGTGGCGCTCGAATTCGTAGAAGCCCTTCAGCCGCGTCTTCAATGTCGCCTCTGTGGGCTCCAGTTTTTCAAACTCCGTCTGCACCTGTGAAAGCCGCCGGGCATCTGTGCTGGCCTGGCGCAGCAATGAGGCAATGGCCTTGCAGGCCCGCTCGTGCATCTCCACCCCGCGAGCATAGTAGGTGGGCCAGGCGGAGATGGATTCCAGCTTCTCTGCCATCACGGCCATCTCCATGCCTGCCAGCATTGCAGCTTCGTCCTGTCCCCGTCTTGAATAATACGCGGCGGCCGCCTCCATTGCGGCGCCTAGCGTCTGCCATTGTTCATGGCTGCCCAGATCCACGGCCTTCCACAAAGGATTCTGCGGCTGCCAGTCATCATCATTCAGCAAGTCCTTCACATGAGTAAAGGCTGCCGCATTGGCCAGCACCAAACGCGACAGCGCGGGTGTATCCCATTGTGCAGGACTGCGCATTTTGAGATCTCCATTGTCCGTCGGCTTCGCCGCATCCAGAGCCAAATGCAGTCGGTCCGGTGCCGGGCAGACGCCAGTTACGTTCGCAGCTTTCTCTGATGTCAGATCACTGTCCCACGGTGTATCATCGTCTCGCACATACACCCAGGCTAACACCGTTAACGAAAAGACGGTCATGGAAAGCATCAGCAGCAGGTTCATCTGCTGTCGTCGCTGCCGGGCAAAAGTCTTGTTCAACTCCTGGATCACCGGACTGGCATTCATCATCGCATCGGCGATGGGATTGCCATGCGATGGCTTCCGAGGGGGCAGCGGTTCCTCATCCGACCAGGGTGAGCGCCACGGCTCTGAGGGCGGATTCGTGCCCTCGGGGCGGTAGGGATCTTGTGGAGGTGTACCGGATGAATGCATGAAGGGGACGTGAACACGGCGTACGTGACTACAATGGGTGCGGCACCCATCAACTCACGTAGCACATGGCACGCTCATTGCCTAAACTGATAATTTGCAAATACCAAGCCTCTTGTTATTCTCAGGCGGTGTTCCTATAAACCTGTTAATGGTAGCGGGGGCAGCCTGATAGTACGATAACCACCACACATCACCCCACAATGAAATATACCGTTCTCGCTCTCGCCGTGGCCCTTCTGGCTGCCTCCTGCAAGTCCACCCCTGCTCCTCAGTCTCCGCCTCCGATGGTGGACATGGGCGTGCGCTCGGGCAAGTAATCTCGGCCTTGCGCCTGAGACTCAGGTTTAGCCTGTTTTTCAAACCGTCGTCAGGCCTTGTGCCGGACGACGGTTTTTCATTTTAATGAAGATCCTCATATCCGCCTTCAGTTGCTGCCCGGGCCTGGGATCTGAGCCTGGAGTGGGCTGGCACACCCTTGAGGAACTGGCCCGGGAACACGAGGTATGGGCGCTGGTGGATGTTAATTGCGAAGCCACGATCAAGGCTGCGATGCCTGGCCTCCGGCCCGCGCGCATTCATCTTCAATACGTTAGCATCCCGTTGTTTTCCAAACTCATCCACGGCCCGCTGAACAACGGTCTTGCATGGCTGGTATATTACTATTTGTGGCAAGTGGCACAGTGGTTTGAGGCGCGAAAGCTGCACGCCCGCGTCCGCTTCGATGCCTGCCAGCATGTCACTTTTGTGAAGTACAATGTGCCCAGCTTCCTGCATCTGCTGGGCATTCCCTTCATCTGGGGGCCGGTGGGCGGAGCCGAACAAGCACCTGCGGTTTTTTATGAGGAGTTCGGCTGGAAGACTCGTGTGGCTGAGGCAGCCCGAGTGCTGCTGCAACAACTGGCGCTACTCGACCCCTGGCTGCATTGGTGCCATCGCCGCAGTACTCGGGCGCTGGCTGTGACGGAACAAACCGCCGAAGCCATGCGCCGCCTCGGTGCTCGCCGCGTGACGGTGCTGCCTGCCGTCGCTTTGTCAGACGATGAGATCGCGGCTTTAAACGACGAGCGCAAAGACGTTGTGGATGCGCCCCTCACGCTTCTGTATGTGGGACGACTCATCGCATGGAAAGGTGTGCATCTAGGGCTGCGTGCTTTGGCCGCATCGACTAACAAACGATTGCGTTATCGAATCATTGGTGAGGGCCCGCTGCGCTCTTTTCTGGAAGTAGAAGCTCAGAGGCTGGGCATCGCAGAGCGGGTTGAGTTCGTCGGCAACCTGCCCCGCGAGGCCGTGCTGCAGGCCTATGGCAAGGCTGATGGCTTCCTCTATCCCAGTCTGCACGATTCCGGCGGCAATGCCGTGCTGGAGGCCATGGCCGCCGGGTTGCCCGTTCTCTGCCTGCGCTATGGTGGACCGGATCTTCTGGTCACCCCGGAGTGCGGATGGAAAGTGAAAGCTGACCACCCAGAACAGGCAATTCGAGGACTGGCTGCTGCCCTGGATGAACTTGCAGCGGATACGGGTGAGCGACTGGCACGCGGCAAAGCCGCAGAGGAGCACTGCCTGTCAAAGCATAGCTGGGCTGCACGCGGGGAAGAGTTGCGCAGGATTTATCGAGAGCTCGCTTGAACCCGGTCCACTCCGCTGGTCCACTCCGCTGGTCCACTCCGCTGGTCCGCTGCTCAAAAATCCAAGATATGCTCCACCGTCATCGGGTTGCTGGCTGAGTACGCCCGGACTTGCTTAAGCCAGTTCATGGGAGGCTTGACGAAGCTAGCACACCCGCGCGGGTCGGGTCACCATTGTATGCCGCTTGTGCGTTTGGTGGGCGCGGTGGGGATGGCGCTGCCGAGCGCTTGAACGGTCATTGCTCCAGCGGTCTTCATGTTGTACGGTACCGCCTTGATGTTTCTCGCTTCCGACTTCCTCGATTTCTCGCATACCGCCCACGCCGCGCTCTTTGATCCAGAGCAGCCTGTGTGGTCCGCGCTTTCCAAAATTGGCCCCTATCTCCAAGAGCACCTGAAGCCCGAGATTCTCGGCGAGGTGGCTCCCACCGCTTTCATCGGACCGCAGGTTTTCATTGGCGAAGGCACGGTTGTGGAACCTAACGCCGTGATCAAAGGGCCCGCTTGGATCGGCAAGAACTGCCAGATCCGCGCCGGTTGTTACATCCGCGAAAACGTCATCGTAGGCGATGGTGCCGTGCTGGGCAATTCCTGCGAATTCAAGAACTGCGTGATTTTCGACAACTGCGAAGTCCCGCACTACAATTATGTAGGGGACTCCATTTTGGGCTATAAGGCCCATCTGGGAGCAGGCGTGGTGCTCTCGAATGTGCGGCTGGACCGCTCCGAGGTGCATGTGATGGATGGTGCCAGTCGTTTACCCACCGGCCTGCGAAAATTCGGCGCCATTATTGCTGATCACGCGGAAGTTGGCTGCAACAGCGTGATCAATCCCGGGTCCATTTTAGGGCGGCGATCCATCGTTTATCCTCTGAGCAATTTCGGAGGGGTGCTGGCCGCTGACACAATTCTGAGAACCCGCCAGAAACAGGATACCATGGAACGGCGGTATCCCAACAAACCCACTTTGTGACTCGGAAATTCTGTAAAAATTATTAAAATTACTTTAGCATTATTGAAATTTTAGTTGACGAGAGGTTTGATTTTTGGTTCCACTGACTTGGACCAATATTGTCTGCGCGCATTTGACTGGGCAGGCTCGTAACACTTTTTCAGCACCCCCGCCCCTCCTGGCCGAATTATTGCTCAAAAAAACAATAGATCACAGGCTTTCCCTTCGTAATACTATGTTCCCTCAGCCTCGCATGGCGACTGGGGGATAACACAACTCCCCATTAGCTACGTAACTATGTCAAACATGGAACTCGACGGAGGCATCAAAATCTACCTGCGTGAGATCGGCAAGACCGATCTGCTGACTCCTGAGCAGGAAGTAGAGCTCGCCGAGCGCATCAAGATAGGCGACCCAGAAGCACGCTCCCACATGATTCGGGCGAATTTGCGCCTTGTGGTGAAGATTGCCCAAGATTATGCCAATTATGGCCTTCCTCTTCTGGATCTGATTTCTGAAGGCAATATTGGCCTCATGAAGGCCGTGGAACGTTTCGACCCCAACAAGGGCGGCAAACTCTCCACGTATGCCGCTTGGTGGATCAAGCAGTCGATCAAACGCGCCCTCGCTAATCAGTCCAAGACCATCCGCCTGCCCGTCCACATGGTGGACAAGATCAGCAAGATGCGCCGTGTGGCGATGGCGATGAGCGAAGAGTTGGGCCGTGAGCCCACGGATGACGAGCTTTCCGAGGAAATCGGCATCGACCGCGCCAAGCTGTCCCAGCTCAAGGTCGCCTCCATGCGCCCTGCCTCGCTCGATGCTCCGATTAGCGAAGACGACAGCACCGAATTCGGTGAAATCGTGGGTGATGAGAACGCACAGACGCCGTTCGATCTGCTCAGCCACAAGAACATGCACGGGCAGCTCGACGGCCTGCTCACCGTTCTGGATGAACGCGAACGCAAGATTATTGATGCCCGTTTCGGCCTTAATGGCCAGAAGGCTCGCACCCTGGAAGAAGTTGGCCAGGAATTCGGCGTAACTCGCGAGCGTATTCGTCAATTGCAGAACATCGCCTTG
>JAQGPI010000664.1 GCA_028293175.1 Verrucomicrobiaceae bacterium
ACCTGCTCCGTTGGCAACGGTCGGCGTGCCGGAAAGAGATCCCGACGTGCCCATCGTGAGGCCAAGCGGCAAAGTACCATTGGTTACACTGTAGGAATAAGGTGAGGTGCCGCCGCTGGCGGTTATGGTCTGGCTATAGGCCGTGCCGACCGTGCCCGTAAGCAGTGATGTAGGAGCGAGCGTGATCACCGGACAGACCTTTAGGGTCAGCGCCTGCAGGCCTGGGCAGCCAAAGGCATCCGTAGCGCGAACGGTAAATGAAGCGGTGGTTGCTATGGAAGGCGTTCCGAAGATCAAGCCCGAGGAATTCAGCGTAATACCGGCGGGCACTGATCCGCTGGCCAGCGCCCAGGTGTAGGGCGCGGCACCACCAACAGCGGCCAAACTCTGGGCATACGAACTGCCTATGGTGCCATCGGGCAGAGTGGTGGGTGTAATGGTGATGACCGGGCAGATCTTCAGATTATACGTGCCGGAGGCGACGCAACCCGTGCTGTCCGTTGAGCGAACGGTGATGCTTGTGCCATTCACGCCAGTAGTGGCGGCGGTGGGGGTGCCGCTGATCACACCGCCCGTGCTGAGAGAGAGGCCTGAAGGCAGTGTGCCATTGGTAATGGACCAACTGTAAGGACTGGTGCCGCTGGAGGCTGTCAGTGCCTGAGAGTAAGCCGTGCCTACGGTACCAACTGTGAGCGATGCAGGCGTGATGGTAATGTTGGGGCAGACCTGGATAAAGTAGTCTTCCACTTCACCGTTCGGCGCTGCGCCAAGAGAGGTGAGACCGGTCTGCGTGCTCACGCGGAAACGTGCACCCGTCATGCCAATTGCGGCGGTGGACGGCACGGTCACCGAGAGGTTTAGGATGCCGTTCGTGTTATTGGCAACGCTCATGGTGACGCTCTCGTTAGTATCCGCAAAGCTGCCGTTACTGCTCCAGTCGAAGAACCCATAGAGAGTGGCGCTGCTGCCGGTCGTATTATAAGCGGAGACCGGCACTGTCACTGTCTGACCACGTACGAATTGGGGCATCGAGGCGATACCGTCTTCATCATCGTCACCATCATTGTCATCGCCCAGGGCATCCGATGAAGGATTGGCAGCATGCTCAGCGTCCACCTTTGCACCGAGTCGAAGCGCTGTCCCTACAATGTGAGTGGGGCCATTATGTTCCTGAAGGGTCTGGTAATTTCCAGGGCCGAAGGAGCTGCTGGTATCAGGCAAGTCTCCCATATCCAGGCTTGCGCACTCGATCTGAAGACTGAGGGTCTTGCCATAAGTATTGGGAATGTAGGAAATGAAAGCCCCCGCATAGCTCATATTGGTAGGGTTCAGCTTACCGACGCAATCACCGTAGCGGGTGGCAATGTATAACATCCCGTCCACTGGGTTCCAACGCAGGCCCCATGCGTCTTCCAGACCAGCATTGTTTAGCGGGGTCGGCTCGTCGTATCGGCCGAGAAGGACGCCGGCAGGGCTGAACTTCTTCACCGTAGTCGCATCCGTCACAGGCGGGCTACCGAAGGCGTTAATCTCAACCACATAAATATTACCTGACTCATCGGTGTCGATGCCGGTCATGTCGTTCAACCCGCTCACCAAAGCGCTATAGGTCAATGTCGCCGGCGTGGTGAAGGTGCTGGGCTTCGTATCCAGCCGGTAGATATGCCCTGAGCCACGGACCGCGTTGCCGTTGGGAAAGGTGCTGCTCTGGTAGTTGTCGTTAACGTAAAGATATCCGTCGCGACCAATGGAGATACCCCAAGTGGTTGCGGTGGTATTTGACAGGTTGACCGTGCCTACCAGGGCGCCCGTGGTCAAATTGTAGCACGAAACAAAATCATCCTGGCCGTAGTAGATGTAATTCCCCACCGTCACATGCGTAAGGCGATAAAGGCTGGTCACCGTCGCCTGATACTGTCCATATTGGTCGAAACGGTAGGTCCTGCCATTGCCTCCTCGGATACCGCCGATATAAACGTCAGTACCCGAAAACCATACACCGTGGGGATTAGTGACTCCGTTGACTGAATCCGTTGTCTCGGGCCGCAGCCAAGGCGTGCCACCCCAGGCGCCAGTCATCTGTACTCCCTTACTACCGGTGGCGGTAAACTTTTCTACAACGTCTTGCTGAAGATCGGTGAGGTACAACACCATGCGCTCATTCGAGCAGATGGGCGCCACCAAGCCGAAGTCGGTATAGCTGTTCGTTTCGCCGAGTGAAAGTGTGATGATTGGGCTGTTGACTGGTCCGCCCGTGGGGTTTTGCTGGCCGTGACTCTTGTTGTCCACCGCGTCGTCTTCGAGAGACACCACTTTGCTTGCCCATGGGTAGCTAGGAGGCGGGTCTGAGATCACCACGCGATACTTGCCGGGCTGGAGATCTTCGAATGTATAGAAGCCACCGCCACTTGTGACGGTGGTAGCATAGGAGGACTCGCCCGCATCGGTAAAATTGTTGTTGCCATTAGCATCGTAGCGAAGAGTCACTGTCACACCATCGATGCCTGATTCGCCCGCGTCCTTGATGCCGTTGTTGTTCGCGTCGTTGAACACCATGTTGCCCACTGACGGCAGATCGTAAACATTCAGCGGGATAGTCCGTGTGCCTGTGCAGCCAGTGGAATCTGTCGCCACAAGTACGATACTATAGGTGCCACTGGTTGTAGGAGTACCGGTGAGCTTGAGGTTCACGCTGTCCCAGGCGAGGCCGGGAGGAATACCAGTGACGTTCCAAGTGTAAGCCGCTGTGCCGCCCGTGGCCACAAATGCAGATGACTGTGCGTATGCCGTGCCGACGACGCCATTGGGCAGCGTAGAGGGAGTGATGGTGATCACCGGGCAGACCTTAAACACATAGATGATTGTGCTTGAGCAGGCATTCCCATCAGTGGCCTGAAAGGTAAGGCTTACACCTCCACCATTGGCTGCGGTCGGCGTTCCGCTCAATAGGCCAGCGGTGCTGAATGACATGCCAGAGGGCAGCGTTCCTGCCGTGCGGGTATAAGTATAAGGTGCCGTACCGCCACTAGCGCCAATCGCCTGGCTGTAAGCCGTGCCCACTGTGCCCATAGGCAGCGCCGCTGGCGCGAAGGTCAATTGGGGACAGATTTTCAAGGAATAAGCAAGCTGTCCAGCGCAAAGGTTCACGTCGCTAGCCACAGGGGTGAATGAGAAGGTGCCCGCGGCAGATGGCGTGCCCGAGACGAGTCCCGAAGTGCTGAGGCTCAAGCCTGGAGGCATGGTGCCAGTGCCGATAGCCCAGTTATAAGGCGAAGCGCCGCCAGCAGCCGAAAGCGCCCGATTGTACACTACACCCACCGTGCCTGCTGTAAGCGGAGAGGCAGGCGTAATGGAAATGACGGGACAGACCTTCAGATTGTAGCTGATGGTGGTGATACATCCGGTGGCGTCGGTCGCCTGCACAACGAAGTTGGCTCCGTTCACGCCGCTGGTAGCCACTGTCGGGGTGCCGCTGATCACCCCTCCGGAAGAGAATGACAGGCCGGTGGGCAAAGTACCGCTGGCGATGCTCCAGACATAAGGGCTGTTGCCCCCGCTGGCCACCAGCGTACGCGAATAAGCCACGCCAACGGTCCCTGGGGCGAGAGGAGATGCTGGCGTAACAATAATTGAAGGGCAGCCAATGCCGAGCACCAGTGACTGCGGGAACGCACAGCCATTAGCATCCGTAGCGGTAACGGTGATATTCGAACTGGAGGCTGAAGTGCCCGTGCCGGAGATCTTGGCGGTCGAGGTAGTGAAGGTGATGCCGGAAGGGAGCGTGCCAGACGTGAGTACCCATGTATAAGGGGCTACGCCGCCGCTTGCCGTTAATGTTTGGGAATAGGCCACGTTGACCGTACCAGCAGGCAGTACACTGGGGCTGATGGCAATGGAGGGGCAGATTTTCAGTGCATAGGTGCGTGAGCCAGGACAGCCATACTGATCCGTGGCACCGATGGACAAGGAGGTACCTGTCGTGCCAGTGGTAGCCGCAGTAGGGATACCACTGAGGAGACCCGATGGATTCAGGGACAAACCGCCAGGAAGCGAACCTGACGTAACGGCAAAGAAATAAGGGCTGGAACCGCCGCTGGCACCGAGATTGATGGAGTAGTTGGTTCCCACCACGCCACCGGCCAGAGGCGAGACAGGGCTCACGCTCACCGGCGGGCAAATGGTGGTCATCGTGTAGGCCTTTGATCCGGGACAGCCGTTGGAGTCGGCCACAAGAACAGTAAATGCCATGGAGGTAACCGCACCCGCCGGAGTGCCGCTGATTACGCCAGCGCTGCTCAGGCTCAATCCAGGCGGTAGTGAGCCAGTGCCGAGCGCCCAGGTATAAGGAGCGACACCATTGCTTGCC
>JAQGPI010000117.1 GCA_028293175.1 Verrucomicrobiaceae bacterium
CTTCCATGGAGGTTCCTGGCGTGAGGAACAGGAATGGCCTCTCGCCCGCGCCCGCCTCACTCCCTACTTCCTCGGTCCTGATGGCAGCCTCTCGACGCAGAAGGCCGCCGCTAAGAAAGCCAGTACCAGCTTTACCTTCGACCCCACGCGCCCTGTTCCCACGATTGGCGGGAATGTCTCCAGCAATGACGGCATCATGCTGCAAGGTGCCTGGGACCAGCGTGGCGGTGAACATATCTGGAATTTCACTGAGCCTCTCCCTCTATCCGCTCGCAACGATGTGCTCATCTTCCAAAGCGAACCGTTGGCCGAGGACACAGAGGTCACCGGCGAGATTGAAGTGAAGCTTTGGGCTTCGTCCAGTGCCGTGGACACAGATTTCACAGCCAAGCTCGTGGACGTCTATCCCGCCAGCCCCGACTGGCCCGGCGGTTTTGATATGAACATCGGCGACGGCATCGTCCGCGCACGCTTCCGCGATTCAGAAACTGAGGAAAAACTGCTGGAGCCGGGCAAGACTTACCCGTTCACCATCCACCTTTACCCGACCTCCAACGTGTTTAAGAAGGGTCACCGCTTGCGGGTGGACATCTCCAGCAGCAACTTCCCTCGCTTCGATGTGAACCCCAATACCGGCGAACCGCTCAACGACAACCGACGGACACTAACCGCCGTAAACACCCTGCTGCACGACCAGTATCACCCATCCCAGATCCTACTACCCATCATTCCAAGGTGACGAGTGTGCAAAATGAGTGTAACGCTCTGCCGAATATTCTGACAGTCGCACTGCCGACAAGCGTACTGTGGCAGTGTTCTGCTGTTGCCAGACCTGCGATTCGCCCTGATACCTGACAGTCAAACCCCCAATCCAAACTTTTCGACCAGTGCCCGACTCCACCTCTACCATGTCCGCCGAGACACGCCCGCAGTTGATTCGCCGTGTCTGGAATAATACCGTCGTGATGCTCCGCCAGTGGTGGGATTCTGATTATCACCCCGAGGGGCTCGAAGTCGTCCAGGCCAAGGAGGACAAGCTGGATGTGAAGCGCACCATGCCGTTCATCTTCCTGCACGTGGCGTGCCTTCTTGTCTTCACCGTGAGCTGGAACTGGTGGGTGTTTGGTTTCGCCGTGCTGTTCTATTTCTTCCGGATGTTCGCCATCACGGCGTTCTACCATCGCTACTTCTCACACCGTGCCTTCAGCACCTCGCGGGCAGCGCAGTTTGCCTTCGCAGTGATTGGCAACATGGCGATGCAACGTGGTGCCCTCTGGTGGGCCTCCACTCATCGCCACCATCATAAGCACTCCGATGATGAGCACGACATCCATTCTCCCCGCCACAAGGGCTTCTGGTGGTCGCACATCGGCTGGATTACCAGCCATCGCAATTTCCCCACCGACTACACTCGCATCAAGGATCTGGCGAAGTTCCCTGAACTGGTGTTCCTCAATCGCCACGATTTTTTCATCCCCCTTTTCGTCCTTACCGGTTGCTGGCTTTCGGGCTGGCTGATGGAAACTTTCGTGCCTTCCATGGGTGTGACGGGCGCGCAAATGGCGATCTGGTGCGGCGTAGTGAGCACTGTGGCGCTGATGCACGGCACATTCTTCATCAATTCCCTGGCCCACGTGTTTGGCAAGCGCCGGTTCAAGACCACCGATGACAGTCGGAACAGTCTCCTCCTGGCCATGATCACGCTCGGCGAAGGCTGGCACAACAATCATCACCGCTACCAGTATTCTGCCCGTCAAGGCTTCTACTGGTGGGAGATCGACGTCTCCTACGGCATCCTGAAAGTGTTGTCCTGGCTGGGCATCGTCTGGGATCTCCAACCCGTCCCTGCCCGCATCTACGAAGAGGCGAAGCGCCTGCGTAGCGAAGGCCCCGGCCATTGATCCGCGAGCATTGAGTTTACATGAAAAAGGCGAACGGTTTCCCGTTCGCCTTTTTTGTTTTATTGGCTGTTACCAAATATCGACGTCTTTTCCCGGCTCAGGCCGCATCACCTCAGTACCTGGGAGTGCGACATTGATTTCGCGTTCGAACCACTTCTGGGCAGGCTCATCGCCATGCACCAGGATTACCTTTCCCGGCTTCACTTCCTTGACGTAATCCAGCAGAGTTTCGCGTGTGGCATGAGCGCTGAAATCGAAGCTTTCCACCCGGCAATTGACCTGCACTGGAGGCAGCCGCTTGTCGAGCGTCACCTTCTCGCCTGGCTTAGCGTGACGCACCTTATAGCCCGGCGAATCGATGTCCGTATAGCCGACGAAGGCCACGGAATTCCGGGGATTGTCGAGGAACTTGGCAGCGAACACGTTGCTCGTCGTGTTCTCCGACATCATGCCACTGGAGAGCGCGTAGATGCACCGGGTTTGGTAAGTGATCTCCCGCTTCTTGCGGCGTGACGCTACGAGGATGTCGATGTCATCCAAAAGGCTGAAGCCAGCGTAATTGCGGCGCACCTTGCTGGAGTACTGGTCATACAAGACAGTAATCTTGGTGCTCAGGCCACCCATGAAGAGCGGCATTTCCGGGATCAAATCAAGCTGGTGCAGCTCATGCATCATCAGCAGCACTTCCTGGGTTTTACCGAGGGCGAAGACAGGAATCAGCACAGAGCCACCGGCCGCCCAGGTATCACGGATGAGGGCAGCGAGCTTTTCCTTTTCCCCCTTGCGAGTGTAGCCTTCTGGCCTGGCAAAATCGCCGCGCGTGGTCTCCATGAGCATCACATCGACGTGGCTCTTGGGGAAGTCAGCGGCCATGGAGATAGTCTGATTCTCAAAGCACACGTCCCCCGTATAGAAGAATGTCTTGCCGTTCTCGTGAATGCTGATGCCTGCGGACCCGATGATATGACCCGCATCATGAAAAGTGCAGTCCATCGCGGTATCGGCGAGGCCGAAGCGCTTGTTGATCGGCTGGTACGACCACAGAGGACGGATCTGATCCAGCTCACGATGAGTGAAAAACGGATACTCGTTGATGCCCAGCTCCTCGCGCTGCTTGGTCATCACGTTCACCGAGTTGTGAAGCATGGCCGAGCCGATCTCACCGGTGGCTTCAGTCATGTAAACCGGTGCGCCGGGATGCCGCCGCTGAGTCACGGCAAGCGAGCCGATATGATCATGGTGAGCGTGGGACAGCAACAGGGCGTTGGCCTTGTCAAAGGGCACCCCATTGATATCGGGCAGGGCGTCGTTGCCAGCCTGTTTCGGGTGCATACCCGAGTCAATAATGATGCGTTCGTCCCCTGCTTCGAGAAGATAACAATTGGCCCCGATCTCTCGGCGGCGCGTCAAATTACGGAACCTCATTGAATAGTACGGATAGCCTAAATATGGCAGGTGGGCATGAGGGTACGGCCAAACGCCCCCTTCACAAGCGGTAAGTCTAGCCTAGAGCGTCGGCATTTTGCCATTGATTGATCCGATCTTTAGGCTCTTGGGTGCGAAATATGCTTTACCACCAAGCATGTCCTCCCTGATGCTGCCTGTGACAGGAATTTCGTTTGGTTCCTCCGGTGCGCCCTTTATTATTCCTCTACTATTCATGAGCGCCCCAGCCATCGCCACCGAGCCCCGCATTGAGCCAGCCACACTCGAGGACCTTCCACAACTGGTGGAACTGCTCGTCGCTCTCTTCAGTGAGGAAAAGGATTTTGCACCTGACCGCCGCAAACAGGAGCACGGCCTCCGCATGATCCTGGAGTCGCCTAACAAAGGCCGCATTTTTGTGCTGCGCACTGACCACATGATCATTGGCATGATCAATCTGCTTTTCACGATCAGTACGGCAGAGGGCGGCATCGCCATCCTCATGGAGGATTTGATCATCCACCCCCAGCATCGTCGTCAGGGGTTTGGCGGCAGCCTGCTGGAATACGCCGTCGCCTACGCCAAGCGCAAGGGCTTCAAGCGCATCACCCTTCTTACCGACAAGATCAGCGCTGAGAGCCAGGCTTTCTTCCAGGAGCACGGCTTCAATTTTTCCAGCATGATCCCCATGCGCTGTGTGTTTGCCGAGATGTAACGGCTATGAATGCATTGGCTGATGTCGTAATCCCCGGCCACCACTTTGGCCAAGTGACGGAATCAGCTCCGGGCTCGGATGCCTTCGTCCTCATCACGCTCAGCCTGCTGGCCTTCCTCTTTGGCGCATTCGCTGTGGCAGCCATCGTGCTATGGCACAGGGAACGCCGCCCGGCTCCGCATCGAAAGCTTCTCATGGAGATTGAGGAAGACGAAGCCCCACCGGATGCCCAAGCCGCTGGACGCGAAGAAAAGGACTCGCGCCAGCCGTGGGAGCAGGA
>JAQGPI010000122.1 GCA_028293175.1 Verrucomicrobiaceae bacterium
GCCCCGCATTCCTCCAGGGTTGGTCACCATGCGTCAGAAGCCTCGGACTTTTGGAGACGTGTTGCTAGAACTGGAAATAGATGAAGGACTTCGAGTCCCAAGTTCCTAGCGACAGGACCAGCAGAAATAAAACGCCGTAGGCAGCACCAAGTATCCAACTGGGCCTAGCAGAAGCCCTGGGCATGGCGGGTCTGGGCCTGCTTTGCAGCCAGCCATCCGTAACCAGCGGCAGCACCAGCCAGAGCCACGTTAGCGGCAGCCTTTGCGGCATGGACAAGGCTGCCACCGGGGCAGCAGTGGTGAAAAAGCTCAGGGTTTGCTGCCAGCCGGGTGAGCGGAATGGGATCCAGCACAGAAGGACAAATCCTTGAGTGACAAGCCAGGCTGCTGCGTTTGCCGAGCACTGCTTCCAGCGTGCTGACGCCGACCACAGTGCAAGGCCTTCACCGCAAGTCGTGGTCCAGAGCTTGTGCACGCACAAGGCGAGGCCGTGGAGGGTCCCCCACGCCAGAAAGTTCCAGCTCGCCCCATGCCAGAGCCCGCCCAGCATCATGGTGATCATGAGATTGCGCACATGGTGGGCACGGTTGCCGCCCAGTGGAATGAACAGGTAGTCGCGCAGCCAGGACGAAAGTGAAATATGCCAGCGCCGCCAAAAGTCTGTCACGCTGAATGCGGCATAGGGCACGTTGAAGTTGGACGGTAGAAGGTAGCCGAGCGTCTGGCCGACGCCAATGGCGATCAAGGAGTAACCAGCAAAGTCGAAATAGATCTGGCCATAGAACGCCAGGGCTCCCGACCAGCGGCCAGCCAGGGTAAAGTCTTCGGGGTGGGAGAAAACAGGCGTCGCCCAATGAGCGAGGGCATCGCTGAACACCACCTTCACGAGCAGGCCCGCCAGCATCTTTCGCAGGCCCTCCACAATTTTGCAGCTACAAAGACCCTGTCCCTCGTCAGTTGCGGCAGGAAAACCGTGGAGCGCACAATGGGGCCCGCCACCAATTGCGGAAAGAAGGCAATGTAGATCAGCACCCTTGAGAACGCCTTCTCTACCGGCACCTTTCCCTTGGCCGTGTCCACCACGTAGCTGATGCCGTGGAAACAGTAAAAGCTGATGCCAACGGGGAGGGCGATATGCCACACAGGCGTCTCAAGATGAAGGCCGACATACTCGGCCATACCAAGGACACCGCCCGCCAAAAAAATGGTGTACTTGAAGAAGGCAAGTCCTAGCAGCGGCAGCGCAATGAATGTGGCCAAAATGCTGCGAGCCCACCCTGACCGCCCTGCGAGTATCGCCAGCTCATGCAACCTGGCGCCTGCCCAAGCAACCACGCTGACGCCTACCATGAGCGGCACGAAACGCGAGTCCCACCAGCCATAGAAAAACAGGCTGCCAGCAATGAGCATACCATGCCGCCAACGAGGCGATTTGCCTAGCCAGTAGACAGGCCAGAAGACAAGCAGGAAAACAACGCAGGCGAGGCTGTTGAACAACATAGGCTAACGCTCGACCTCCCGTTCCTGATAACTGGCCCTTAACTGCGCTAGGAATGGCTGCAACTGGCGAGCAAGCCAGCGGGTATAGATGAGCGAGCCCGCGTGTTCCATGTGCAAGGAGTCGCGCCAAAACATCTCCACATCCAGTTGAGGCCGCAACGTCTCATCTTCTCCGGCCAGCACAAGGGGGCTACCATATTGCTTACTGGTAGCGAGGGTGGCGGTGTAAGCCCGGACGGTCTGATTTTGGCCGTAAGCGGTCGCCAATACTAATTTGAATCCCGGGTGCTGAGGCCAGCTCGAAGGAGCCTGCTTTAGCAGTTGAGCGAACCAGTGACGCTCAGCGAACCGGGAGGAGGGCTTCATTACTGAATCGGCGGCGGGATGTTGAGCCCACCAGGGCCGGGGCCCGGATAGCGGGACCAAGGGCGGAGGACCCAGCACATCATATAAGGGAGGCGACGCAAGCTCAGTGGCGCGTTGTATCTGGCCAGTGTGAAAGGCGTTGAACAGCCCTTGGCGCACCGCCTGGGAATTTTGCCCCAAGGGATACCTCTGCAGCGATTCACACCGCCTGAGGTGGTCGTAATTGCATTCCTGCCACCAGTTGCTATGCAGGGCGGAAACCATCTGCAGCGACACTGCTGGCTCACATAGTGCGAGCATGCTGGCCGAATCCGCGTTACTTGCCACAAACCTTGCAGGGTGCGACTCATAGGTCCAGTGCAGTTCTTTCACCCACAGCATTGGCAGTCTATCAAGCTGGTCGCGGGTGGCTTTTGGCAGAGACTGCCTGAGCTGGCGTGCCATCCATTCACGCTCGATGTGTTCTCCTCCCAGCAGCTTGAGCGAAAGCAAGCACGGGTGATATCCTTCCGCAGTGAGCTCTGCCTTCAGCGTCGGAAGGTCAACGGCATAAGAAAAGACACTGCTGCCGTCGACAATCACGGCGCAATCCGCAGCCGCCGCATCCGAGATAGCGGTTTCTTTCGCCGCCTTAACCACCCGGTAGTTTTCCGCTGTTGGATAGCTGGCACCTGTGGGGCACAATACCCCCGCCACTAGAAGACTCGCAGCCGTAGCGCCGAAAGCTCCTGCAAGAATGGTTTTCAAATGCTCTTCAGCAGTTGGCCGGAGAAGCTCGACCAGCGTCAAGACAGCGCAGGCAAGCAATAACATGGTTGTAGAGGAATTCATCAGTGAGGCGAACTCACATCGCTAATCCAATCGTGAACGCCTCTCGCCAGAGAAGCAGAATGGCACCCAAATGAACGGCGCTTGTCTCCATTTTTAGTCTTGCGCGGGTTTCATTTGCCTAACGGGGCCTTGACAAAACTCTCATCCGTCGCCCTCCGCTGCTCGCGCCTTACCCCCTTGGGAGACCTGCCGGGGCGGGCTTCAATATGGGATCGCGTTTCAGAGTGGCTTGCCACACCCTTCCGCTCGCAATTGTAGCCGTGGTAGCGACCAGTTGAACGGCAACGTGCGAATGGAAGGCATGGAAACCGAAACACCAATTCAGTACCAGCCATTTGCAGCAGTGCCCGAGTTGGAAACAGTACGCGAGAAGCTTCTGATGAACGTGCCTGAACACGAAAGAGCCATTTCCGTGTTTACCGGGATTGCGGCTATTCTCATCGGTCTAGCCAAAGATCCGTCGGAGGAGCTCTTCTTGCCCTCGCTGGCAGTGCGGCCATCTACCGGGGAGCGAGTGGACACTGCCCTCTCTACAGCGCTTTAGGGAAGCCAGCTGTCACCACGGAACCTGCCAAAGCGGACTATAGCAGCGGAGGCGGCTGAAGGAGGATTTCACCACTGATTAAGGAGCGCCCGGTGGGCTTTTTGCTGAACTTCGAGGCGTAAAGCTCGGCTCGTCGGTGGTTATAGCGCGCACCTGGCTTTAGGTGTGGCGTACGACTTCCGCCGGCTTCTTGTTGTCACTCACTCCCAGGAACCGGCAGCGACGCAACCTTCCGCCATCCGTGCATTCAACAAAGTCGACCTGGCATACCAGCTTGGGCTTAACCCATTCACATGTCTCCATTTTCTTTGCCGTCATTGCTTCACCCACCGAGCCTTTCCTGTTTCATCAAGGTTGGGCAAATGGACATCCGGCAGTCACATGCTTCTTCAGTTTTGCGAACACCTGGTTACGGACATGCGTAACAAAACCGTTCCTGCCCTGCATAGTTTAGTTGGCTGCCTTGGCACACGCCCACAAGCAGATCATCAAAGCCGTGGGCACCTGGGATGAAGTCTCCGATCACAAACTCTTGCTGGCGGTCGGTCCGGGCAGCTTCACAGCCACGACACCGTCGGACGCTGATGATTTCGCTTGTCCAACGTCTTTCCGGATGTGGGTCCGGCGGAGTACTTGAAAACTCCACCGGAGGGCATTTCGGAGCGTCATTGCAGCCAGCCCATTTTCAGCGCCTCCGGAGCGGTCACACGCTGGGCAGGCTCGTAGCGGAGCAATGCCTCCAAAAACACGGCCGCAGGCTGCACTTCATTGGCAGGCAGGCTCGCGGCCAGACGCGCTGGCAAGGGGCGCAATTCCACCTGGGGTGTGAACCGCAGGGTATTGCCCGTTTCGCAAAAAAGCTTGTGCCAGCAGCCCTGCATGAGCTGCTCCGGAGCGGGACCGAGGAGCTCATGCATTTGCACCAGATGCTCATAGGCCAGGGCCACATCGTACAGGTTCCAGCGGGCACGGGGCGGCAGCGGTGGCAGCTTGGCACGCAGGGCGCGCGCCTCGGCCAGCACCTCATCGGCAGGCGGCAGCGACAAGGCCTCATCGTGCAGCGGCTGGGCTTTCCAGACCGTGGCGAACTTGCCGCTGCCCAGACGGCGGATCAGGCGGTACTTCCCGCCCAGGTTGGCGCCGGGCGCAAACTGCTCCAGCTTTTCCTCCGCCTCATCCAGCTCCGTGCGTGAAGGACCTGCGTCCGGAGCTTCCGGCTCCTCGGCGGAGTTTTCATCCTCTGCTTCGTCGTCAGATTCGTCGTCGCCAAACTCGCTGTACTTGGCGCAGCAGGCGTTCCAGGGATCAAACAGAAGGCCGCCCGTGAGCATCTCGAACACCGTGCATCCCAGCGCCCACATGTCCACCGGCGTGGCCATGGGGGCTCCCGTCAGGGCCTCCGGCGGCGCATAATCCTGGGTGGCGATGGTTTCGCCAGCCGCGAGCGACGTCTCCGAAAGGCCGAGATCGGCCAGCCGGGCGACTCCCCTTCCCTCACGATAAAGGATGTTGTCCGGCTTGACGTCGGTATGGATGATGCCCGCCTGATGCAGGGCCGCCAGCCCTTCGAGAAGCTGTCGGGTCACCCCCTTCACCCTGGCCAGCGGCATCTTGCCGCGCTTCAACGTGCGGCTGAGGTCGCGCCCGTGGAGGTCAAACGCGAGGGTGACATGGCCTTCATGCGCAAAGCTTTCCACCAGGCCCGCGATGTGCTCGTGTGCAGCGAAACCCGCCGCCTTCAACCGCTCGTGGATGCCTATCTCGTGGAAGGCTGCCGAGGCGAAGCGGCGGCGGGTCACTTTGAGGGCCACCGATTTGAGCACCGGTTTCCCGGGTGCCGATGGATGTGGGCTGGGGGCAATGGTGTTCACTGGTTTTTAGTGTGCGCTGCGGTTGACGAAGGCGTCACGCACTTCGCTGAAGATACGGCCCAGGAGGCTGCGGTCCTCGATCACGATGCTGGCTTCGCCCATCATCTCCTGTTTGAACGGCAGAGCCTTGCCATAGTTGGTGGTGAGCGGGGAACCGAGGCTGATGGAAACGAGGTGCGTACCTTTCTGGGCCACGAGCGAAACATTGTCCACCCGTCCCGAGGCGATGCCAAACTCCTTGTACGGGAAGTCATCGAAATGAATGCGCACGGTCTGCCCGGCCCGGATCTTGCCGGCGCCGAGAGCCTGCACAGGCACGCGCCCGATCAGGGGCGAGTCCTTGGGCGCGACGATGAAGACCTCTCTGCCCGCCGTGACAAACTGCTCGCCGCTCCAGAAATCGTAGAACCCCACGTTGCCCTCCACCGGTGCGCGCAGCACGTAGTCCAGCTCCCATTGGTCAATGGCGGCCAGCAGCTTTTGCGCGCTGTCCATGAAGGCGTGGTGCGACTTGCGCACCTCCTCCAGCCGGTTGTGCAGGAGGGCTTCGATCTGCTTCTCGAAGTCGCCCGCGGCGATTTCAGCCTCCATGTACGCCCCGCGTACCGTGCTGTGCTGGCGGTCCTGTTCCAACAGTGCGCGCTCGGCCTCCTGCAGGTCGGCAACGGAGATCGAGTCGCGCTTTTGCAGCAGTTGCAGCCGGTCGTAGCGGGCGCTGGCCAGCTCGTGTTCACGCCCAATGTTTTGCACTTGGCCCTTCATCTGGGCGGTCTGCCCGCGCTTGTGTTCGAGCTGGGTGCGCAGCACGGCGACCGTCTTCTCGGCATAGGTGTCCGCGAGCAACTGGGAGTGCTGGGCCCATGCCGTGGCAAACTCCGTGTACGGTGCCTGCATCGCGCCCAGGGCCGGATTCTGCGGCAGCGCGAGGTCGATTTTTGCCTGCGGATCCGCCAGCAGCGGCTGGATGGCAAGCAGGGTCTCGTGAATCTTGAAGGCCTGGGCGCTGTCCACGGTGCTGCGGATTACCGCCAGCAGCGTCCCCTTGGCCACCATCTGCTTTTCACGCACCAGCAACTGGTCAAGATGACCGCTCTGGCGGGCGACGATGGCGACCGGCGGATTGGTGCCGGTAACCGTGATGCGGCCCGCGATCGTATCGGGATAATGGACGATCGTGGCAAGCACCAGCAGTAGCACCGAAGCGCCAGCAATCACGCTCATGCCGCTGCGCAGCAGCCAGTTCGGCGCACGCCCCATGATCTCCTGCACGGGTGCGCTCAGTTCCTCATGCGCGGTACGCATGGGCATTCCCCCCGCCATCGGTGCCTGGGGGGCAATGGCGTGGCTATGCGGCATAGGATTGGGCATAGGGTTGAGCTGAGGTCACAAAGGCGGACTGGGTTTCCAGGTCGAGCTGGTTGCGCACGAGGTTGAAATACAGCCCGCGCTGGCCTACCAGGGTCTGATGGTTGCCCTGCTCCACCACGCGCCCGCCATCGAGCACCAGGATGTGGTCGGCGTTTTTCACCGTGCTCAGACGGTGGGCGATGATCACCGCCGTGCGGCCGGCGGCGAAATGGCGCAGGTTGTTCATGATCACCACCTCGTTGCGTGCATCCAGCGCGCTGGTCGCTTCATCCAGAAAGAGGTACTCCGGGTTGCGATAAATGGCCCGGGCAATCAAGAGGCGCTGCTTCTGCCCG
>JAQGPI010000150.1 GCA_028293175.1 Verrucomicrobiaceae bacterium
ATATCCGGAGCCGATGATGGTGAGTTTCATGCGATGAGGGGTTGAAAAAGGGGCCGGGACGTTGTTCACGTCGCGGCCCCTAGAAAGGGAAGGAACTGCAATCCTAGTGCAAGCTGCGACCAGTAGGGTTTGGATCGGTGTCCAGAGGCACGGTGACCTGCGGAAACTCCTTCAAGGTAAGGGAGAAGATGAGACCGAGGTCTTTCACACCGGCGTTGTCACGCTGAAGCACACCAAGGGAGGCCACCCAGCTGTTGAGATCGCGGTGGACCGAGTAGCTCTGGTATTCCAGCGTGTGGGTGGCTGCTTCGAAAATGTGGTTCATGGACAGGCCCCAGTTGTCATTGATGCGAGCGTAAATCTTTGAATAGAGCAGATTGCTCTCGGAGAAGAACGGATGGTCGTGAATGTAAAGGTTGCCCAGCGAGACGGAGAGATCCCTGTTAGGCATGAAGGTGACGCCGTAATTGGCCTCGGTGTATGATCCTGCTCCCCCGATAGGGAGCTGCGTATCGGCAAAGAAAGTCAGCCAAGGCACCGGGCGCCAGAAGAGCTCGTTGTAAAGATTAGAAATGTCCCGGTTGAGCCCCGAAGGATCAGTCCCGTACACATCGAAGTAAGTATTCAAACCGGCCCAGGTGTAGGCCTGGGTGACCGAATCGCCCGAAGAATTGTAATCCGTGTCCGTGCCATCGTCGTTCTGGGTGGCGCTGACATAGTCACGCTTCGTTTGCAGGAAGTTACGCACACCCATGCGGGCTTGGTTCCAAGTCCTTAGGTTGTCGATGCCTGTGTAGAAAGGAATGTCCAGTGGCAGCGGCCGGGTCGTGTCAATCGTGCGGTCGATGGCTGGCAGCCCCTTGATGGTATCAGCATTCAGGTAGGAGTAGTTCAGGAAGGGCTGCACCACGTGCTTGAGTCCGTCCAGACCCAGCTTCTCGTTGTGCACATCGTCCCAAGTTTTGGTCATCTTGAAGGAAGCATCGAGACCCACGTGGACCAGCGTACGACCAGCGCTGGAAAGCGAGTAAGGTTTGCCTGTCTTCGGATCGGTCAGCGCGCCACGGATATCGGAATAGCTGGTGTAGCCCAGGCCGAAGCGCGGCACCAAGTTGAGCCCGCCGAACACCGTCTTGGGGAACAGCACCTCATGATAGGTATGGAAGCGGTTGAAGCCGTCTTCGGCCAGCAGATCCTGCAGCTTGTACAGTCCCGTGGACACTTCATCTTGCGCCAGTGGAGCACCATCAGGCAGTCCGTTCAGCCGCCGGTACAAGCTCTGGCTGACATCGAAGCTCTGGCCAGTGCCATTGAAATTGCCCTTGTTGTCTACGAAAGCCTGCCCTGCCGCCTGCTGGTTCAGGTAGTTCTGTCTGTCCACCGTGCCGATCTTTTCCCGCAGAATGTCAAACGAAGTGTTGCCCTGATAGTAGAGGCCGGTGTTGAAAATCGGCTGGCGAGTGAAGTCGAAAGCAATCTCGGGCAGCCGGGTATCCGCCTCGTAGAATTTATTGAGCTGGAACTTCGCCATTAGCGTCGCGGTGTAGCGGGGATCCGAACGAATGAGGGAGACTTGGTTGTCCGGTTCGCGATTGTTGAGGAACTCGCCGGCGAAGAAGTCTTCCAGGAAGAACTCGTCAGACATCTTGTTAATATCGAAGTCCATGAACCAGGTGCGCTCACCCGGATCGGTGATGTAAATCCGGTGCTGGAAGTTGACGCGATAGCGGCCCGTGGGCACGTCCACCCGGTCTTCATTCGCCTTGTTAGTGAGCGGGCTGGCGTCGTTGGCGTAATAGAGCTTGAGCCTGCCCCAGTTGTCGTTGTCCTTGTTCTTGAGCGAGATGAAATCACCACCTACGGCGATGCCACGCATGCTGCGCAGGTCCAGATGGTACTTGGCGAGAGTGTGATCACCATAGATGATGCCATACTGGTTCAGCAGGTAGGCACCCCAGGTGGAGCTGTACCCTGGCGCAAAGAGGTAGCCGTTCTCATCGTCCAGCGGCTGCGTGATGTAGGGGAACCAGAACACCGGTGTGCTGCCCGCATACAGGGTGACGCCACGCATGGTCAGGCGGTCACCGGGATAAATGGTCATCGACTTCGCCTTGATGTGATAATTCGGGTTGGCGAGGTCGTGAGTGGTGATAATCGCGCCTTCGCCCTCAACTTTGTCGACGTACTTCGAGGACGTCTGCAACCTGTCCATCGTATAGAACAACGTGCCTGTGTCATGAGTCACGCCGCTGCGGACCATGTCGCCGTGCAGCTCGTTGGTGTTCACGTTGTAGATGATGTTCTCACCTTTGTAGATCACGCCGGCCTTGACGATGGTCACATGCTCCTTGGCAATCACGTCGCCCGTGTTCGCATTGTAATCGGCCCTGCCAGCCTCCACTTCTGTGTCGCCATACTTGATGTGCGCCTCGCCCTTGGCGGTTGCGATGCCCGTTTCTGGATCATAGCTCGTTTCCAGGCCTTCGATGTCGATATTGCTCGTGAGCGATTCAAGGAGGCCTGAAGTAGGGCTCTTGTTTTGCGCCAGCGCTAGCATTGGCAGGCCAATGAGAATGGCGGTGAGTCGGGCAAATCTCATATTCCGGGAGAAGGGGAGTGATGGTGAAGGTGCTGGCGGGGAGCGGGCAGAACGATTCCTTGAGCGGTTTATCACATAGGCCAGCGCACTCCCGGTGACAAGGAAAGAAAACGTGAAATGCCCGTCGTAAATAGGGCGGTGAAGATGTCAAAAGTGTAATTCCCGCACTTTTGATGACGTTCGAAAGCCCATGAACCGCCGCCGCTTCCTAGCCCAGTCTGTTTCCGCTTCCGTGCTGGGCTTCCCCGCCATCACCCGCAGCGCCTCGCCCAACTCCCTCCTCCAAGTGGCTAGCGTGGGGGTGGCACGCATGGGCGGCAATACCATGCGCAGTGTGGGTTCTCACTCCAAGGTGGAGATCGTGGCGCTCTGCGATGTGGATGCCAGGCACATGGAGATCGGAGCCAAGGCCTACCCCAAAGCCAGTCGCCACACCGACTGGCGGGACCTGCTAGCGAAGCACGCAGACAAGTTCGACGCCATCACGGTGGGTATTCCTGATCACATGCACGCCCCCGTGGCGGTGAGCGCCTTGCGGCTGAAGAAGCACGTGTACCTGCAAAAGCCCATGGCTCCGACGGTGCATGAATGCCGTGTGATCGCGGCGGAAGCCGCGAAAGCTGGTGTCGTCACCCAGCTCGGCAATCAGGGCCGGTCCACGATTGAGGGCCGGATGATGGTCCAGCTCCTACGCAGCGGCGTGATCGGCAAAGTGAAGGAAATCGTTTTTTGGGAAAACAAGCCGCTTAGCTGGTGGCCGAAGAACATGACGCTGCGCCCTTCCGCAGACGCCGTGCCGGAGGGTTTCAATTGGGACCATTGGCAGGGCGTACGCGATCCGCGGCCCTACC
This sequence comes from Verrucomicrobiaceae bacterium, assembly GCA_028293175.1. GTDB lineage: Bacteria > Verrucomicrobiota > Verrucomicrobiia > Verrucomicrobiales > Verrucomicrobiaceae > CAINXC01. The sequence continues at coordinate 3,451 of JAQGPI010000150.1, forward strand.
TTGAAGACACCTACCATCCCCAAACATGGCGCGCGTGGAAGGACTTCGGCGTGGGCGAACTGGGCGACATGGGCTGTCATCATTTCGACAGCTCCGTGGATGGGCTCAAGCTGTCACCGCCCAAGCGAGTGCGCCAGACCTTCACCGGCAAGATCGGGCCCGGCTTATGGGCCGATGCCCGCGAAGTGGAGTACGAGTTTGCTGGCAATGAGCTCACCGCCGGCCCCACGCTCACCCTGCGCTGGTTGGACGGTGAGCACGGCCCGGCGTCAGGCAGCATCGCCCTGCCAAAGGCGCTGAAGAACTGGCCAGCTTCCGGTGGCCTGTGGATGGGTGAAAAGGGCAGCATCTTCAAGCCCTACGGCCTGCGTCCCTACCTCATGCCGGAGGAAAATTTCCCCGCCAGCGTCTATCCGGCAGGAATTCCCAAGCAGGACCATTATCACGACTGGGTCGATGCCATCTTGGAAGGCCGCCAGTCTTGCGATCCGTTCAGCCACGGTGCCAACCTTACAGAAACGGTGCTCATCGGCACGCTCGCCGAACAAGCCCCCAATGAATGGGTCACCTGGGACCAAGAAACGATGAAAACCGGCAATGCCAGCAGCGACGCCACCCTGGTAAGACCCAATCGCGAAGGGTGGAAGACTGAGGGGCTGGGGTAATACGAGTCATGCAGAGACGCAAAAGCGCTTCCCCAACCTACCTCAAAAAAGGGCTTATCGGCCTACCTTCAAATTGCGTTGCGACCATAAAGGCCTCGGGCAGGGAGGACAAGATGGTGCGCATGACCCCCCTTTTTTTAACGGCTCTCGGTTTTCTGGATGTTTTTACATTTCAGTGACGATGTATTCACTATGTACTGCTATTTGTATTGACCTTTGATGCGCGATCCGTAAACATCGGTTCAGAAATTGCATTACCGAAATGTAACGTGCGATTTCTATTCGTTAAGTTTATAACCCAGATATAGCTATGAAAACACTGCATGCTCTAGTTTTAGGTATGGTGATAACGGTAGGGGGTGCCGCCACTGCCCAAGCCGTGCCTGTGGTTGAAAAAATCTTCACTTTTCCCGATGGGGAGGGCTCATGGGATTCGATGACACTGGCACCCGACGGCTACTTTTATGGAACCGCCAATGTGGACGCCAATGCGGGGCTGGGCGGCTATGGCACGGTGTTTCGATACAGGGCGAGCGACGGTGCCTTTGAGACCATTGCGAAATTCTCAGAGACTTCCGGTTACAACCCAAATCCGCACCTCGTTCTTGCTGCTGACGGCAACCTCTACGGAACGACAGTCTATGGCGGAACCTACGGCTGCGGATCGGTGTTCAAGATCGCACCGGATCTGGCGCAACCACTGACGGTGACTGACGCTATTCGTACTCCACCTCCAGGATTCCCAGGATCTAGCGACGGGCATTATAAGATTTATGGCCCAATGCCGGCAGGAGTGCTGACGATCATCACTCAGACACCCGTCTCAGTTGGCTACGTTCCCAGCCCGCTGATCTTAGGTCCCGACGGCGACTTGTACGGCTGCATGGTTACTAGCCTCAGCCCGGCAAATGATGCCTATCATGGTTCGGTGTTCAAGGTGACCACCAGCGGGGTGATGACCAAACTGGTGGGATTTCCGGCCTCGTATGACTCGTTTCCGGGTCGTGTCGCGTTCGGGCCTGATGGCAATATTTACGGTACGACTTTTAATGGCAACACTCAGCACGGGCATGTTTTCCGGCTGGCGAACGGGGAGATCACGAACGTCGTTGATCTCGACGGCATGCAGGCGGGTGATAGGACGGGGATCACGCTGGGCAACGATGGAAACTTCTATGGAATGACCGACATACACAGCGACTATATGCATGTGATTGACTGGGGCACCGCTTTCCGGCTTACGCCAGATGGACAGCTCACCGTTTTGGCCGGTTCATCGCGGAGCACGGGTTTCAATCCCAGCGGCGGCCTGGCCCTGGGATCTGATGGCAATTTTTACGGTGTGAACCAAAACGGCGGCATGAACGGATACTACAACGCGGGAGGCAATGTGTTCCGGCTCACGCCGCAGGGCGAATACACTGTGTTGGCTGAATTTACCGCCCGCGAGGCTCCATCCCTTTACGCACCGCTGGGCAGCGTCAGTTTTGGTCCGGATGGCAATCTCTATGGGACCGCTCTAGGCGGTGCCGACTATCACGGCGGGATCTTCCGCGTCACTCTGAGTGAGCCTGTCTTTCCGACAATCGCCCAGCGTCCAAAAGTTGCCGCCCCTCCTCCCATCGCCCTGCGTAAAATGGTCCTTGATCGGGATCGCGACGGCGTTGCCGACCATATCGATGCCTATCCCGGCACGCTTCGCGGTGAGCCGGTGAACAAGCGGGGAGCCAGTATTTCACAACTGGTGCCTGCAAGCCGTGGGTGGAAAAACCGCGGGCAATATGTGAATGCCGTCACACAGACGGCCAACACCTTCCGCACTCAAAGAGTAATCACAGCAGCTCAGAGCAGTTCGGTCATCCGGAATTCGCTGAAAGCCAAAATCAGGATAGCTGCGCAATAGGTTCCTGCCTTCAGGAGCAGACAGTTGGAAGGGGGTGATCAATGAGATCGCCCCCACTGCGTTGATAGAATCCGTCTCCCCGGCCAAACTCGCGCTTCCAAACGCTGCGCCGCTCGTTATCAGACACGATGGCCAAAGTCCTCGCAGCGATGTCCGGAGGCGTGGACAGCAGCGTCGCCGCCGCCCTGCTTGTCCGCGAGGGCCATCATGTCGTGGGAGCGTACATGAAGAACTGGATCAATGAGGAGAACATCATTGGCCACTGCCCCTGGCAGGAGGACATCGAGGATGCCCGCGCCGTAGCGGATCAACTCGGTATTGAGTTCCACGTGGTGAACTTGATGCGCGACTATCGGGAAAAAGTGGTGAAGTACCTCCTCGAAGGCTATCAGAGCGGCATCACGCCGAATCCCGATGTGATGTGCAATCGCGAGATGAAATTCGGTGTGCTGTGGGATTGGGCGCAGGACCATGGCTTCGAAGCCATCGCTACGGGCCACTATGCGCGCAAAGAAATCATCGGGGGTGAGCACGCCATCCTGCGCGGTGAGGACCGCAACAAGGACCAGACCTATTTCCTTGCCATGATGCGCCCGGAGCAGGTGCGCATTGCCAGCTTCCCCATCGGCCATCTGCCCAAGGCCGATGTGCGCACTCAGGCTGAGCGCCTCGGCCTCCAGACCGCAGCCAAGCCCGACAGCCAGGGCATCTGCTTCATCGGCGAGGTGAAGATGGAGGACTTCCTGCGCACCTTTGTGGCGGACAAGCCCGGCCCCATCGTCAATCTCGATGGCAAGGTGCTGGGCGAGCATCGCGGCCTGCACCTCTACACCCTGGGCCAGCGCAAAGGCATTGGCGTGGCCAGCAACCTCTTCAAACAGGCCTACGTAGTGGTGGCCAAGCGCCACGCCAAGAACGAGCTCGTCATCGCTATCGAGCGTCCCGACACCCCCCTGCTCTGGGCCCGCCGTGCCATCCTGACTACGATCAGCACCACCGGCCCCGATCTTCTGCACGAGCGCAAGGTCCTTGCCCAGCCCCGCTACCGCACCGCCGCGCCACCGGCCACATTTTCGCCCTTTCAGCGCGGCGAGGAATGGTGCGCCACTCTCGAATACGAAACACCGCAGCGCGCCCTCACCCCTGGCCAGATCTGCGCGTTGTACGATGGCGACCGCCTGCTTGGGGGAGCGGTGTTTGAGACCATCGAATACGATGTGGAATGACGGATCAATGAAGGCTGCTCCGGCTTTTCTCCGCCTCTCATCAGCTTTCGGCATTCCATCCGCCGGATTGCTGCTTGAACCCACCCGCCATCAGCGTTTACACCAGCCTCACTCATGATGGTACTCGCCGCTTCCCTCGAACCCAGCCGCATTGGCGACGTGTTCATGTCCTTCCTCGGCATCGTTTTCGAAGGTGCCCCCTACATTGTCGTGGGCACCCTGATCTCCGGGTTCATTGATGCGTTCCTCCCCGCTAAGTTCATCGACCGCGCTCTGCCGCGCAACAAGGTGATCGCCACCCTGCTTGCAGGCTTCCTGGGCCTTATCTTTCCTGTTTGCGAATGCGCCATCGTCCCCGTCATCCGGCGACTGGTGCAGAAGGGGCTGCCCATCTCTTGCGCCATCACTTACATGCTGGCCGCGCCCATCATGAACCCTATCGTTGCGGCCAGCACCGTCACCGCCTTCATGAACGATCCGCTCACCCGCGATTCCATGAAGCTGCTGAGCTGGAGCGACCTGCTGCATCCCGTGCTGCTCGTGCATGATCTCTGCGCCGCCGTTCCCATGGTGGTAGCCCGCCTTTCGCTCGGCTATATTGTGGCTGTACTCGCCGGGCTGGTAGTCATTTTCATGAAGCCCCGCCAGCTCCTGCGCGACAGTGTGGTAGATGAAATGGACGCCGCCGCCGCTGCACCGCCCGAGCGGCCAGCCGGCTTCGATACCAAGCTCGTCCGCGCCATGCGTGGCACCATGCGCGACTTCCTGGATACCGGCATGTACTTTGCCATGGGCGTGGGCATTACCGCCATCTTCAGCACGCAGATCAATCAGGCCGTGCTCGGCCAAGTGGCCGGCAACGGCTGGATCGCCATTCCCGCCATCATGCTGCTGGCACTGATCCTTTCCCTGTGCAGCACCTCCGATGCCTTTATCGCCGCCAACCTGCCTTCCTTCAGCTTCGCCGCCAAACTCGCCTTCCTCGTGTATGGCCCGATGATGGACATGAAACTCCTGTTCATGTATTCTGCCGTCTTCAAGCGGCGTATTGTCCTTGTGATGCTCTTCGGGCTCATGTTCGTCGTCGGCCTGCTTTCCGGCCCTTGGGCCACCTTCATTCAAAATCTCGCTACCACCGTCAAGCCATGAATGCGAAGCGCCTTGCCACTCATCTGACCAGCGTCGTTCTTCTGCTTCTGTGGGGCGGAGTGATGCTTTATTTCCATCTCAGCGGGCGCATGGCCGCCTACCTGCCGCAGACCGGCATCTTTCGCCCCATGGCGCTGTACGGAGGCATTGCCCTGATTGCGCTAGGCATCTTCAATCTCGCCACCATCGGCTCCGATGAGGTGAGCGTTACTCCTCAGAAGAAAAAAGACGAGCACGATCACGAGGAAGGCGGCTGCTGCGGCCACTGCCATTCCACTCCCGATGCCGAGGATACAACCACCGGCCCGGGGCGCTGGGTGGCCATGTTGATTCTCGCCGTTCCGTTGCTGGTGGCCGCCGTGTTTTCGCCAGATCAATTCAGCCCCGCCGCCATCATCAACAAGGGCGTGTACAACGCCAAGTACGACACCACTCAGGCCCTGCCTTCCTCCCGCCTTAGCAGCAGCAAAGCCGCAAGCGCCAAGGCGAAGACTTCGCAAGAGCCCGCTGCTCCAGCAGGCATCCCTGCATCAGCGCCTGCCGTTGCTTCTGGTACCGTTGCCACTATGCCTTCCGCTGGTCCCCGCGTGCCCGGCAGCGCCGCACCCGCCACTTCCAGCGTCGTGGTTACCACCCCGCCGCCTGCCACGGCTACACCGCCAGCTCCAGGTTCCACCCCGCCCGCTGGCGCACCGCCTGCCGCTGGCAAGAGCTACGGCAACTTCACCCTTGATGACCTCAAGGCCCAGGTGCCCATGAGCAAGGAAGGCAATTTCATCCTCGAAGTGCCCGAATTGTATTACACCGCCGGTGACAAAGAAGTGCAGGGCGTGCTCGCCGGTCAGTCTGTCGAAACCACCGCCCAGGTGCTGCCCGAGAAGGTCAACAACGCCGAAGGCAAACGCCTGCGCGTCTTCCGTTTGCTCGTCCAGTGCTGCGCCTCCGATGCACGGCCTTATTCCGTCCCCGTCGAGTTTGTCGAAAAAGCGCCAACGCTCAAAGAAATGAGCTGGATCAAGGTCGTCGGCAAGATGGCCTATCGCACCGAAGGCGGCCAGATCGTCCCCGTCATCGAAGCCACCAGCGTGAAGGAGACCACCGCTCCAGAGAATTCGATGCTGTACTGATAGGGCACAAAGCGCTGCCAGATACGAAAAAATGGAGCACTCCAGTTGACAAGCAACCGCTTCCGCCTATCATCGCTATCCCGACGCGCCAACAGCGCCTCGGAACTGTCTTCACTGACACGCATCCATAGCTCAACGGATTAGAGCATCTGACTACGGATCAGAAGGTTAGAGGTTCGAATCCTCTTGGGTGCACCACTCGCTCTTTAGACTCAGGCGGATCATGCCGAGACGCTGTTTGAAGTAAGCGGAAGAAGTGTCCACCCCGACCGATGAACGCAGCGACAAGTATGCAACTGGATGCATACATAGGGCCGCTGGCTTCGTTCCCTCTTTCTCTTTTTCCGCCTGCCCGTTTTCTCATGAGCAACCCCGACATTCTTCCCGCCAAGGCCCGTTACATCATGATCGGAGGCTTCCTGGGTGCTGGCAAGACCACTGCGGTGGGCAAGCTGGCGCGCCATCTGACGGATCAAGGTTTGCGAGTGGGGCTCATTACCAATGACCAGGCCAGTGGTCTGGTGGATACGCAGATGCTGCGCAGCCAGGGCTTTGCCACGGAAGAGATCGCAGGGGGCTGTTTCTGCTGCCGCTTTAACACGCTGGTGGATGCGGCTGCACGACTGAACGACGCGACCAAGCCGGATGTCTTCATTGCCGAACCGGTGGGGAGCTGCACTGACCTCGTTGCCACTGTCACCTATCCCTTGCGCCGCATGTATGGCAATGAGTTCACCATCGCCCCGCTCAGCGTGCTGGTCGATCCCATCCGTGCGCGTCGCGTGCTGGGCCTGGACACGGGAGGCAGCTTCTCCGCGAAGGTGGCCTATATTTACAAAAAGCAGCTCGAGGAGGCAGATGTGATCATCGTCAACAAAAGCGACCTGCTCACCTCCGAACAACTCGCCGAACTCACCGGCGCGTTGCAAAAGGAGTTCCCAGAAGCAGAGGTGCTAAGCCTGTCAGTGCGCGATGAAACCGGCCTGGAGCCTTGGTTTGGCGCGATTACCAGCCAGACGGGACAGTCCTCCCGCTCGCCGATGAAAGTGGACTATGATGTCTACGCCGATGGCGAGGCTTTGCTGGGCTGGTTGAATGCCACGGTGACGCTGAAGGCCGATGATGAATTCGATGCCAACGGTTATCTAAAGAGGCTCGCAGGTGGCATTCAATCCCGGCTCGCGGTGCAGCAGGCCGAGGTGGCGCATTTGAAGATGACCTACAGTCCCGACGACGGCATTGCAGGCGAGATCGCTTCCGTCAATCTGGTGCGCAATGACAACGTGCCGGAGACCGGCATGGCGCTGGATGAGCCGAGCACCGGTGGCCAGCTCATCATCAATCTGCGCGCGGAAACGGACCCTGCCGCGCTGTTGGAAGCGGTGAAGGATGCTCTGCGCGAGATGGCGGAAACTTTCTTTGGCGTCATGGCGACGCTGGACCATGAAGAACACTTTCGCCCCGGCAAGCCCGAACCTACCTACCGTGATGGCGAGGCCCCCGTGGTACAAGCCGGGTGCCGTCCAGGCAGTGGCTGCTGCTAATTCGTTTGATCAGGGTAAGGCAAACCAAGTTTCTCGAGGTGCTGGAGAATGAACGCCCGCGACGGTGCGTTTTGTCCGTCCGCCCTCATCTTGCCGCTCGCTATGACCTCCCTTTCGAAGACCCTCCTTGCCGCTCTTTGCGCGGCCCTCGCCACCCATCATTCCCATGCTGGGGACTGGGGCGCTTACACTCTAATCCCTGCCAGCGCGCCCACGATGGTGCTGGAGGCGGTGGACGCAGGAACGGCGGATGGCACCATCGTTTCGATTGGCAAGCCAGCGGGAAAATCGAATCAGAAATGGTCCTTCACCCCGCTTGGCGATGATTTCTACAGTATCAAGCCTTCCTACACTTCATCTCTGGTTTTGGCCATAGCCAAGGGCGGCGTGAACAACGGTGCGCAGCTTGTGCTAGAAACCGGCGGCGACAAACCCTGGCAGCAGTGGCAGGTCAAGAAGCTGGACAATGGCAGCTACAATCTCATCCCCAAGCATGCGCCAGGGAAGGGGATTGACGACAACGGCGGCAAGCAGGCTCCCGGCTCGAGGATTGATCTGTGGGCCAACAACCCCAATGACCAGCACCTGCAATGGCTGATCAAACCCCTGGCGGGCTCTGGTGTGGCAGCAGCCAAGGGGGATGAGCCCGAGGGTGCCGACTACACCCCGCCTGCGATCAAGCCGGAAGACGTGCTGCCGGGCGAAATCAAAACCTTCCAGTACACCAGCAGCGCCATCTTCCCGGGGACGGTGCGCGATGTGACAGTCTTCATTCCCAAGCAGTACGATGGTTCCAAACCTGCGTGTGTGTATGTCAAAACCGATGGCTACAACCCGAGGGAAAAGACGGTGATGGAAACCATGATCGCCACCAAGGAGATGCCCGTGACGGTGGGCGTCTTCGTCAAGCCGGGCACGCTTCCGGCTCCCATGAAGGGCACCGTGGACCGCCGCAATCGCTGCTTTGAGTATGACGGTGTAGGAGATAATAATGTGCGTTTTCTTATCGGGGAACTGCTGCCTTTCATCGCCAAGGAATACAATCTTAATCTCTCTACCAGCGGCAACGACCGCTGCATCTCCGGCGGCAGCAGCGGCGGCATCAGTGCTTTCAACGCAGCCTGGGAACGCCCCGATGCCTTCAGCCGGGTGTACTGTGCCAGCGGCAGTTTTGTCGCCTTCCGTGGCGGCCATGAGTTTCCCACCCTCGTGCGCAAGACCGAGGCGAAGCCCATCCGCGCCTTCCTCACCACCGCCACGCACGACATGGAAAACTGCGCGGGCGACTGGTTCCTGCTCGATCAGGAGATGGACAAGGCGCTGAAGTTTTCCGGCTACGACTATGTCTTTCGCATCATCGACGGCCGCCATGTGGCAGGCTACATGGAGAACTATCAGGAGGCCATGAGCTACCTCTGGAAGGGCTGGCCGGAGCTTGTGAAGGCGGGTCCCAGCGCCCCGCGCGCCAATGATTTGCTCATCGCCAATGAAGGCTGGCAGCTCGCCGCGAAGGATCTTAATCTAGGGGGTGGTACAGCCTGCAATGCCGCAGGAGATGTTTTCTTCATCGAGAGGGGGATGCCTGGCCAGATGATCAGCCGCTTTGACGCCGATGGTCACCTGAAGGCTTTCGCTCATTCTGATGACGCCACCGGCCTCACCGTGGGTGCTGACGGCCTGCTTTATTCAGTATCAGCCGGCAGCGGAAAGGTAATGAAGTATGATACAGAAGGCAAGGCCACTCAGGTGGCAGAAGACTTGTACGGTCAGTACATCCTAGGGCTGCCCAACGGCGGTTTTTACGTGAGCACCAACGATAAGGTCTTTGGGGTTGTATGGTTCTTGAAGGACGGCCAGAAAATGCCAGTGACTGACGGCTTGAAATTCGCCGCCGGTCTCGCCTACCGCCCTGATCAGTGGCTGCTCTCAGTTGCCGATGGCAAGTCCAAGTGGGTTTACAGTTATCAGATGAACGCCGATGGCTCGCTTACCAACAGAGAGCGTTTCTTCTGGCTGCACGTGCAGGATTGGGAAGACGATGCCGGTGCTCAGGCTGTCTGTTATTCCAAGGAAGGCCAGATGTTCGTCGCCACCCGCGCCGGTATTCAGGTCTGCGCCGATGACGGCCCCACGCAAGTGATCCTGCCCATGCCTGACCGCGCCCGCGTCCTCAGCGTCTGCCTCGGCGGCAAGGATCTTGATACACTGTATGCTTTCACCGACAGCAGGGTGTGGAAACGCAAGGTGCAGGTCCACGCCATGGGTGCTTTCACACCCTGGACAAAGGTGGGTGGAACGAAGCTTTGAGAAGGCTTCTACTTCTTCGGCAAATTCGGCACCGGCTTGGGATCGTACTTCGCTCCTGCTGAAACTTGAATCAGCGTCAGACGGATCTTGGTGGGAAAGAACTTCTCAGGATCGGGGCGCTTGTGGGCGTGCAGATTGTGGTCGTCCTTCATCACCACATCCATGCGCTTGACGCCTTGTTCCCAGATGATGGACTTGTTCTCCCAAAACTCGGTCATGGACACATCCTTTTCGTACACGCCCTTTTCCTTGTACACGCCAGTGTTGGTGCAGCCGTAGCCGTTGCCCTGGCCTTTATTCGGAATGTAGCACACGCTCCAGGTCGTGGGCTGGCCGCCAGCAGGCTTTTCCAGCACCTCGATGCGCACATGCACGGTGCCGTTGCGGTAGTCCACGGGAGCGGTCCAATCCTTGGGTCGGGCGGGGTTCAGATCGGGCTCCTTCACGTAGTAGTGCGATTGGCTCGGCTTTGAATTCATCGCGTCCTCCTGGCTGAAAGGAAAGGTGACATCGAAGAGCACAAACTGATCGGCGAAGGCTGGCGTTGCAAGCAGGAGCAGCGCAAGCAGAGCGCGAATGGGCTTGAGGGAGATCATAGTGAAGAGGAGAACCTTGTGAATGATGTTAACCGCAAATGGATCCGGATGAACGCAAATAATGCCTCCCTGCGATGGGTTGCGACGCAACGGAGTTTTTTCCTATTTGCGTTCATTCGGATCCATTTGCGGTTCCAAACCTTCCCTGTCAGACGACCCGCGTCTTCAATACTTCGGCACGGCCGGATCAATCACATCGGACCACAAATCAATGCCGCCGCGCATGCTCTGTGTTTGATGGAATCCCTGCTGTCGCAAAAATTGGGTGGCGCGCATGGAGCGTACGCCGTGGTGGCAGTACACGACCAGGTGCTGCTCCCGATCCGAGAGCTTGGCCTGCACGTTTTCAGCGAAATTGCTCAGGGGCACGAGCTGCGCGCCTTCGATGCGGCAGATGTGCCACTCATCGTCTTCACGGCAGTCGATCAACCGGACTGGCTGCTTGGCGTCGAGCAGCTCCTTGAGTTCCTCGACGCTGATCTCTGCGGGAAGGGGGTCCGCGCTCACTGGATCACCTTCACCGGCGTGCCGAGGGCCACGTTGTTATAGAAAATGGTCGCCATGTGGGCTGGCATGCGCACGCAGCCATGCGAAGCCGGGTAGCCCGCCATGAAGCCCTCGTGCATGCCCGCGCCGCCGTTGAAACGCATGAAATGATGCATCTTCGAGCCGTCAAAGTGTGATCCAGGGGGGGCTTTGTCCTTGGTAGCGTCCACATTGGCCTTCACGATGTTGCCTGCGCTGTCCACGAAATCCCCATAGAGGTTGGATTTGTGATCGATGTCCTTCTCGAAGATTTTGAAGTTCCCGGTCACCGTGCGGTGTTCCTCATTGCCGCTGCAAATGAGCGAGACACCGGCGAGCTGGCCGCCCTTGTAGAAATACGCCTTCTGCTCGCTCAAATTAAGCACCACGCTGGGGGAGCCAGCCACAGCATCGCCATCCCAATAGGAAACCGTGTCCACCACGCCTGCGCTGGTCTGCGGCACGTTGCCTGGATTGAACGCATCAAGATACTGGGTCTGGCCGCGCGTGGCGTTTCGAGTGGTGTTGCAGGAAGCCAGCAGCAAGGCAAAGGCAGGCAGGGACAACGACTTCAGGCAGGTGAAAAGGGAACGGATCAGCATGGGATTTGTGGAAATGCTTACGACAGCAAAGTCGTTTTGGACCATTAAACATTCAATAGAGAGTGTCCAACGATTGTTCCAACCGCAGCAGGTGGGGGGGCACCCGCGAATTTCACCTGCGAAAAGCCGCAATCCGGCGATACAATGCACGAATGACACTTGCTGATCTGGGCTGGAACGAGGCCTTCGAAAAGGAATTTGCGCCCTTCTATAAGAAGGGGTGGACGCCCGCGCGGCTGATTCGTGACAACAAGATCACCTTGGGCGCGCTGATAGTGGAGGACGAGAGCTTCGAGGAGGTGGAGGTCGTCACCAGCGGCAAGGTCTACCATGATGCTGCAACCGATGCGGAGCTGCCCGCCGTGGGTGACTGGGTGGCGCTGGAGCTGGGCGGCGAGGACTCGGATACCGTTATCCGCGCCCGCCTCTCCCGCCAGACCTGCTTCTCCCGCAAAGCGGCCGGTAACAGCGCTGAGGAACAAGTGATCGCCGCCAATGTCTCCATCGTGGTGGTCGTCACCGATGCGGGCTCCGATTTCAACCTGCGGCGCATGGAGCGTTACTTCGCCGTGATCAATCGCAGTGGGTCTAAGGCGGTGGTACTCGTGAACAAGTCCGACCTTTTCACCCCGGCGGAAAACAAGGAAGCCATCGAGGCGATCCAGGCGCTGAATCCCGATGCGGATGTGCACAGCACCAGCGCGGTGAAGCGTGTGGGCGGGCTGAAAGTGCTGCGCGACCTGTACCTGCGCCCCGGTGTCTCCATGGCCTTCATTGGCTCCAGCGGCGTGGGCAAGTCCGCGCTGATTAACAAGCTGTTGGGCGACGAATTCCAGTGGACCTCGGAGGTCAACGAGGTGACCGGCAAGGGCCGCCATACGACTACCGCGCGTGAGTTGATGGTGCTGAAGAAAGGCGGCATCATCATCGACAATCCGGGCATCAAGGAAGTGCAGATGTGGACGGATGAGACCACCCTGCGCGAACGTTTCATCGACATCGAAAACCTTGCGAGCCAGTGCAAGTTCCACGACTGCAAGCACGGCAAGGACACCGGCTGCGCGATCCGTGCGGCCGTGGAAAACGGCACGCTCGATGCCGAACGCTACCAGGGCTTCCTCAAGCTCGACGACGAGATCGCCAAGCTGCGCAAGCAGCGCAAAAAGCGCCAGATGACCGTGGAGCGTCGCAACAAGCGCGACCACAAGGTGAAGGCCCGCAACCGCGTGGACCGGATCGAAATCGAAAATGATTTGAAGCCTCGGGCTTAGCTGCGTCGTCCCGTTGCGCGGTGTGCGCCACTCAACGTGATCGGAAGATTTCGCTCATAAGACACTCGGTAATTAGACTGCGCAGACCCAGGCCTTGCTTCTTCAGCTTCTCATTGAGTTCATCAATGGTGAAGCTGTCGGCGAATTCCATTTTGCGGCCGCTGCTGTAGGTGAGGACTTGGCGGATGAGGTGACGAGTGAAGAGTTCTTCACGGGTCTCGCCAATGAGCTTCTTGAAGCTGACGAAATCCTTGTAGGTGTCGCCGGAGGGAAGCTCGCCCGAGGCATCAATTTTAGGCGCGGGTGCCTTAGGGTCTTTGGGCTTGGGATAGTTCACGCGCCAGCGGCCCACGGGGTCGAAGTTTTCAAGGCTGAAGCCGAACGGATCGATCCTCCGATGGCACTCAGCGCACACGGGGTCGGCGCGGTGCTTGGCAAGACGGTCACGAATCGTCTTGGTGCCGGTGACATCGGTGTCAATGGCAGGCACGACATCTGGCGGCGGCGGCGGTGGCGCGCCCAGGATGTTCTCCGAGACCCAGACACCGCGTGTCACGGGCGAGGTCTCAACACCATTGGCGCTGACGGTGAGCACGGCTGCCATCCCGAGCAGGCCACCACGATGATTGTTGCCTTTGACGCTGACTTTCTTGAAGCCATCAGCGAGCCGCAGGGTGTCCTTCTCAGGCAGGTCGTAGAGCTTGGCCAGCTTCTTGTCCACAAAGGTGTGATCCGCATTGATGAACTGTGATACAGAGCCGTTGCTGGTGAGCAGATCGCGGAAGAAGAGGCGTGTCTCGGTCTTCATCGAAGTGGGCAGGTCTTCCGCATAGTAGGCGCGGTTCGTCTCGCGCGGCGGCGGCTGTGAGCCGAGATCGCGGAGGTTCAGCCAGCTATCAAGGAAGCCGTTCACGAAGCCGTTGATTCGCTCGTCGGCAAGCATCCGCTGAATCTGTTTCTTCAGTTCGGCATCCTGGGTGAGCGTGCCCGATTTGGCTGCGGCGAGCAGCGTAGCATCAGGCGGCACGGCCCAAAGGGCAAAGGAAAGGCGCGTGGCAAGGTCGTACGGTTGGAGAGTCTTCGCCGACTCTTCAGTGATCTCGCTGAGGTAGAGAAAGGAAGGAGAACAAAGGATCAGCTTCAGCGCATCGAGCGCCGCCTGTCGCGGCGCGGCCTGCTCGGCAATGCGCTTATCATACAAGGCGCGGATAGGTTGACGATCCGCATCCGTGAGCGGGCGGCGATACGCCTTAGCGGCGAAAGCATTCAATTGATCGAGCGCGTGATCTGCGTGGAAGCCGCCTTTGCCGAACACAGCGATCTCCTCGATGCTGCCGCCTTTCTCGGGCACTGGACCATTGATCTTGATGTCGCTGATGCGGATGTGTGGGAGCTGACCCTCGCGCAGCAAGGTGGTGCGGCTCACGTCGAGCCTAGTCACCTGATCCTTAAACTCGTCCTTGTAGCGCTGATTCACCGTGATGACCGAGGCACGGGACTCATGGGGCCCGTTGGGAAAGATGAAGCGCGGGGTCTGCCCAGCCTCCAGCCACACGCGGAACTTGAGCACCGTGGGCTTGTCATCGGGCACCACGCTGCTCGCAAGCAGTGGTTCGATGGGCTGCGGGTAATGGATGTGGCCCTTCGTGATGTCTCCGGGCACAATGCCCATGACAAACGGCTCCGAGAAGTCGATGCCAAAGATTTTCGGATCGTAATGCGTGTCGCGAAACATCGCCTGTGCCTCGACTTCGAGATCGTAAAAACCAGCGACGGGCACACCTTGCAGGAAGTCTTCAATGTGACCGTAGCCGCCTTGTCGCGTTTCGGTGTTAGGCTGCTCGTAGAGGTTGAGGTAGCGGAAGTTGAAAGCCGCCTTGTGGGGGCCCTGCAGCTCCTCATATTGGACGAAGTGACCATCGAAGTGCCAGCTCTTGGGCTCCATCGCAGGCTTGCCGAGACGGGCCTCCACGAGATGGTTCGCGGACTGGAAATACTGATCCACGAGGAAGCCCGAGGTCACCAGTGACTTGCCAACTGTGTCGATATGCTCACTGGTTATCTCCTTGGGAAAATCCGCTGTGAGGCCCAGCGTATCCACCCGGCGGCCGAACAACACGGCGAGAGTGTTTTCATATTCCCGGCTTGAGAGACGGCGCATCACCGTGCGTGATCCAGTGCTTTCGATCTTGCGGAAAGCCGTCGCGCTGGCATCGCGCAGCGCCCGGATCATCGCCAGCCGTTCATCGGCCCGGGGTTGATCCGCCTTCTTCGGCGGCATCTCCTTCAGCGTCAGTTGGTCAATGATGTCGCGCGCGTCGATCAGGTCATTGGCGGACTTCAGCGGCAGGGCAAAGGCATCGAAATTGCGGTCACCCTTCTGCACATCGGTATCATGGCAATCAGCGCAGTACTGAGTGAGGAATTGCTGCACGAGCTTCGGCGCGGGCTGCGTCGTGGAGATCTTCGGCAACTCTGGCTTGGGCTTCGGGGGCTCCACTTTGGGCGGCTCTGCTTTCGCCGTCGACGCTTTCGGTGGCTCCGCTTTTGCGGGTTGCGCCTTAGCTGGCTCAACCTTCGCCGGCTTTGGCTTCGCGGGCTCCACTTTGGGCGGCTCTGCTTTCGCCGTCGGCCCTTTCGTTGGCTCCACCTTCACGGGCGCCACCTTCGCGGGCTCCGTCTTGTCCTCCGCAGGGGCGGCCGACGCAAAAACTATCGCCGACAAAACGGCGACCACACGGGCGTGAAACTGGATACGCATCACGCGAAACGCCCCGTGCTGTTACCAAACGAATCGATTTCCACGCCCATCTTCTGCGCGATATCCACGAAGAGATTGCACAGACGCACCTTGTTAATGCCCTGGTTTGGCACTTCACGGAATTCGCCGTGCTTGTAGCCACCACCGGCAAGGATGACGGGCAGATCGGAATTCTTGTGCGTGTTGCCATCGCCCATGCCGCTGCCGAAGAGCACCGTTGTGGAATCAAGCAACGTGCGGTCGCCATCGTTCAACTTCGAGAGCTTGGCCACGAACTTGCCAAAATGCTCGATCTGATAGCTCTCCAGCTTCACCAGATCAGCGATGGCTTCCGGATCGTTGCCGTGATGCGATAGGCCATGCCAGTCCTTCTTAATTCCAAGGTGCTGCGGCATGAAATCACCACCGATCTCCAGCGTGGCGATGCGCGTGCTGTCCGTCTGCAAGGCGAGCGCGATCAGGTCATACAGCATCGGCAGGTCTTCAACGGCGTTGTGGTTCGCCGGCTTCTCAAAAGGTGCCTTCGGCTTCGGCTGGCTGGTCCAGCGTTCGCGCAGCTCCAGGCGTTTCTCCACATCACGCACGGAGGTCAGGTACTCGTCGAGCTTGTCCTTGTCCTCCTTGTTCACCCGCTTGGATAGACGGGTCGCCTCGTCCCGCACGGAGTCGAGGATTGAGCCTTGCACATGGTTCTCTTGCACGCGCCGCGCCTGACGTTCCTTGGAATCGCTGACGAAAAGTTTCTCAAACAACTCCGCTGGGTTGGTGACAGGCGGCACACGCACGCCCGATTTCGTCCAAGCGATCTGGCAGCCACCATGAATGCCGCCTTCCGATCCGACGGCGAGTGATGGGAACCGTGTCTGAAAACCGATCTCATCCGCCATGTACTGGTCGATGGTCACATTCCCCTCCGGCCGGTTCTGCGCCTCCGATTGCAGCACGCCCGAGAGGAACGAATGCACCGCGAAGTGCCCGCCCTTCACGCCATGATCCAGGCCGCGATACACCGTCATGTGACTGCGATTTTCCCACAACGGCTCCAGCAGCGTCGTCTTCTCGTACGCGCTGCCCTTCGTCGTCGGGAAGAGCTGCTTCGTCTGATAGCCCAGCAGATTGCCGATCGCCACAAAGCGCCGCGCCCCCATCCCCGCGCCCTTCGCCATCCGCACCGGAGCATTGCCTCCGACAGATTTGGCCATCAGCGATGGCAGCCCCGGCAACGCAAGCGTGGTACCGAGAGATTGGAGAATAAAACGACGACGATTCATGAAGGAAAAAGGGGGCTGACAAAACGAAGACCGGCGCTGGGTTCTTGCAGCACGGACCAGACCAGCGCAGGGGAATACGACTGGTGTGTGTGGATGGTGCGGTTGGATTATGGGGCCTCCGGTTGCTTCAAACCAGAAGGAGCAGAGTCTTTTAGTCCATCATTCGGCACGACTGTGATCGTGCCGCCTTTCTCGATGGTGATGAGGTAGCCTCGATGCCGCCACGAATCGGGATACGCGCCTGCGATGGGCTTCGCATCAGCCATGAAGGCAGAGCAATCGATGGACTGGCGATGAACCACCGAAAGGCGGCGGGTGATTGTCTCGCCCGTTTTCACTAGGGGAATCAGCACCTCCTCCTGGAGGCTGCCACCAATGCGAAAATCAGTCACGGGTTCGCCCGAACGATTCTCAAGGGTGACATTGAAATGCATGCTGATTTCCATAGCCGATGCCATGTAGTGGTAGGCAACGGGGAAGTTGGCCAGGAGCAGCACCACCGCTCCAAGGCTGTTGGCGACGATCTTGGCGGGCGGCACATGGTCCTGCCGCTTCGCGTGGCAAATGTAGCGACTAAGATAGTAAACACCTATCACGAACAGGACCAGCCCAGCCAGGATGGTGATGATTCCAAGCATGGGCCAATAGTCCCAACGGGTGGCTAGCCAGGTGAAATAAATGAAGCTGCCCACTGCCAGAGGAAGGCCGCCGCAAAGGAGCGTGGAGATGAGGTATGGACGGCTATGCATGGGATGTCGCAAGGCTCTATCAAGTACAAGGAATTAGCTCGTTTTTGCTGCAATAACAAACACAGGCATGAATGGGTAAAAATGGGATTTGAAGCCGTTCCACCCCTCACCCCAACCCTCTCCCGGCGGGAGAGGGTTGGGGTGAGGGGTGGAACGGCCAGAGGTCAAATGTTTCAGGAGATCCTTTGAGTTCTACCTAAAGCCTGGGAGATCCCCAAGGGAATGCGCAGGGCCGTCCTGCCTACCCCGCCCAGTTGTTCTTCAAGTCGGGGCGCCGCTCCAGTTTGAACGTGCCGAACGTAAGCTTGCCATCCTCGCTCAGCACCGCATTTAGCCACGCGTCGATCTTGCTGCTCCCATGCAAGTCCTTCGGGTCCGAGGTGAGGTCCACACGCACTTTCAGCGGCAGCTTCAACGGCACCTGGTCGTCATCCACCCGGACATCCACGGTGAATCCCTCCGGATAGGCTGAGCCGCTGCCTTTGTTCTGTTCTTTTTCTCGGGCATAGCCCTTGGGATCGGCGGCTTGGGTCTTTTGCAGGATGGTTTTCCAGCAGATGGGCACCAGATCCTTCTGCCAGACGACTTTGGTGTCTGTCAGCTTCACGATCACCTGTGCCATGGCGGACCATTTGCCTTCCACCCACCAATGCAGGAGGGAGCCGTCGGCACTCCACTGTGTCACGGTGCTACCGTGATTCATGCGGTTCCAGGCCGTGTCGCCTTCGAGATCGGCGATCACGCGACCAGTCTTCACTTCCACCAGCCGGTTCTTGGGATCTTTGATTGCTTCCGAAAATTCCGAGACCGGCTTGGTCACCCCCAGCTTCCCATCCGGGGACCACGTTTCTTCTTGAACAATGTAGTGGTCGTCATCTGCCGCGAACATGGCTCCGGCTTGTAGTGCCCACAGGAGCATCAGCCCGGACAGGAACCTCCTGCGCAGGGCCTGCCGCTGCCAACTACTTGTTACGACTGCGACCACGAGCCTATGATACTGACTTACATCTCGAGTGTCGAGTGGAAGTCCGGGCGGCGGATGTTCCGGGTCGTGATGGAGGAAATAACGCGGGAAATGTTGGTGCAAATACCTCCGAATCCCTCATGCGGCCCTCGCCTTTTCCCATTATAGTTGGTGCATGTTTGCTCACCAATTCTCTGCCTCTCGGATAATAAGAGAAATCGGACATTTGGCGTCCGAATCAAACCAGATCCG
>JAQGPI010000162.1 GCA_028293175.1 Verrucomicrobiaceae bacterium
AGCACCTTGCCGTTCTCGTCCAGGCGGATCTTGTTCTCGGGGAAATCAAGGTCCAGGGAACCGTCGCGGAACCGGGCCTTGCGAATGTGCTGCGCCAGATTGTGGGCGGCATGCACCATCAGTTCGATGGGATCTTCGCCCGGCGGCTGTTGCAGCAATTGAAGCACTTCCTGGTAGGTGAATCGCCGCTGCGAACGAATCGCCGCAGGGTAGAACTTGGCCGAGGTGACCGTGCCCTCGTTGGTGAGAGAGAACTCGACGCACTTAGTGAGCCGGTCCACATGCGGCTTCAGCGAGCAAAGCTCGTTGCTCAGCGCCTCGGGCAGCATGGGTATCACGCGGTCTACGAGGTAAGTCGAGTTGCCGCGCTTGCGGGCCTCCGTGTCGAGCCTGCCGCCCGGCTTCACATAGTGCGATACATCGGCAATGTGCACCCAGAGCTTGATCTTGTCGGGCGAGATCCGCTTCACGCAGATCGCATCATCGAAATCCTTTGCATCATCCGGGTCGATCGTGATCACCATGTGATCGCGACAGTCGGTGCGGCCGGCCATGTCCTCGGCGGACGCATCGGTTAGCGACCGCGAACTGGTAATATCCACCGCCTCCTGCAGTACTTCCTTGGGGAAGCTCAGCGGCAGGTCGTAGTTCTTGAGCACGGAGAGCATGTCCACGCCCTCTGCATCCGGCGGGCCGAGCACCTCGATGATCTCGCCCTCTGGGTTCGTCTGCTTCGACTCCCAATACAGGATTTCCACCACCACCTTGTCACCCACCTGAGGCTTGCGGCCTACGTCTCGGGGTTCAGGAACGAAAATGTGGCAGGGGATGCGTGGATCATCAGGCACCACAAAGAGCAGGCTCTTGCCGCGCTTCAACGTGCCCACCAACTGCGAGCGCTTCCGTTCGAGAATGCGGATGACCTTGCCGGTCATTTCGGCAGGCTCCACCGGTGTCTTGCCCTTCTTCGGGGGAGTGCCGCGCGTTTCCAGCCTTACCAGCACGTGGTCGCCGTTCATGGCTGTACCTGTGGCGGATTCGGGGATGACTATCTCCTTTGATCCAGTTTGATCCGGTTGGAGAAAACCCTTTCCCTGGCGGTTGATCGAAATGATTCCAGGTACCAGATCCGCCTCCTGGGCGCGAATGTACCGGTTGCCCTTGGAGAGCAGAATCAGACCTTTGTCTTCGAGCTGACGCAATGACTGGTCGAGCGTGGGAAGCTGGTCTTGTTTGAGTTTCAGGAGGCGCAGGAGCGCCGGGATATTGGAGGGGGCGTAATCAGCCCTCCCGAGCAGTTTCAGTATCTTATCTTGCATGACGTAACACCATGATGGTGTAAATGTCCGCCGCTGGGCCATCTTATAGGGCCGACCTTGGACGCAGTAAGATAGTCCCTGCTACACGTTGTCGCAAGTACGTAATGCTCAAACCAGACAAATGAAGCCTTTTGGCCTTGTGACCATCAGGCTTTATCTGCTTTTTTGTGTCTGTGATGATGAACAGGGCTTAGAGCCCTTTTCTCATTTAGGACGCCACGGCGGTGGCAGTAGCGGTAACGGCAGCTGCTGCGGCTGCGGCTGATGCAGCGGTAGCTGCTGCGGCAGCGGCATCCATCTTGGCAAACTGAAACACGCTTGAAGCCTGTTCCAATCCCTTGAGGCCGGAATAGGACTTACCGGTCTTCTTCACCAAGCCACGGTTGGCGAGGCTCTGCAGCTTTTCATAGCAACGCAGACGGAGCATCTCTTCCCCGCCGCTGACGGCGTTCTTGACCTTGAGGCCATCGTACACCTTGGAGAACAGGATCTTGAACTCGTACGTTTCACCAGCGGCCAGAACATTTACCAATTCATCCGTGACGTGATCTGTCACCCGGCGTGAAAAACGTGTCTTACTTGCGGTAGCCATAGACCACAGTGATAACACACATTTGCGAGATGTTCTCCTGAAAGATCAAAGAAACGACAATTTTTTACGACCAGAGGGGACCGCCGCAGCCGATCTCATCTTTCATGAAACATTTAAAACCGCTTTTTTCTTTTCTTAAGAGGGGGTGTGACGCCAAGCGAATTTCCGGGTTTCAGACCTGACGGTTGCACTGCTAGACCCACTGGTTACAGCCGCCTGAGCCCGTCCTCAGTCATGGGGCAGGGGATAGCTTCATCAATCTCGTTGATCCTCTTGAGCGTCTCAGCATCAAGCACTACATCCACGGCTTGGAGGCTCTCTTCAAGCTGCGCCACCGTGGTGGCCCCAATGATCGTGCTAGCCACGAAATCATGCTGCTTGGTCCAGGCCGTCGATAGGGCGGCAGCGCTGATGCCCAGGTCCTGCGCTATGACTTGCAGCCGCTTCGTGGTCTCCAGGGAGCGGTCATTAAGGAAACGGGCGGCCATGCGCTTCTGGCGTGGTTCGCCATTCTTGACGTAATGGCTGAAGCGCGCGCCATCAGGCAGTGCGCCGTCGTTGTACTTGCCAGTGAGCACGCCGCCGCCCAGAGGCGAGTAAGGCAGCAGGCTCACGCCTTCCTGCCGGCACACTTGCGCCAGCTCGCTTTCGCAGCGGCGGTTGATCAGGCTAAAATTGTTCTGCACGCTGTCCATGCGCTGAAGGCCGTGCTTCTCAGCCTCCCAGAGGTTCTTCATCAGACCCCACGAGGTTTCGTTGCTGCATCCGATGGCCCGCACCTTGCCCTGCTTCACCAGTTCGGTGAGAGCTTCCAAGGTGTCCTGATGGCGCATGCCGTGATCTGGCCAGTGCGTTTGGTAGAGATCGATGTAGTCCGTTTGCAGGCGCTTCAAGCTGGCCTCACAGGCGCGATGAATCGCCCGGCGGTCCAGGTAAGTGAACCCGTTGCGTACCGGCGGGCGGAACCAGCCATGACCAGGACCAGTGACTTTCGTAGCAACGATGAGCTGCTCGCGGTTCTGCGTTTTCAGCCAGCGCCCGACGATCTCCTCCGTGATGCCGAATTTTTCAGCGCTGGGCGGTACGGGGTACATCTCGGCCGTGTCGAAGAAGTCGATGCCCGCTTCCACCGCACGGTCCATAATGGCGAACGAAGTCTTTTCATCGGCTTGAAGACCAAAGGTCATCGTGCCCATACAGATATCCGTCACCACGAGCCCGCTGCGTCCCAGTCTTTTGCGATTCATCCCCGGATGGTATGAAGACGCGGGCGGCTGGCAAGCGTGGAGAAGCTCCAAAGTGTAGGGGCATTCTTGCCCCTCTCAGGAAAGCTATGGATATCTAGTGACATATCCGGTCCTGATGATGACGAGCGGTATCGGGTATTCGGAAGCTTTGCCTGAAGAGGCAAGGATGTCCCTACCACTTTGGTTGTCGCCCGGCTCTGAAAGAGAGCCACTTACCCCTTTTTGAAATTCACAAGAACGTATTCGCTGCGATCCACGGGATCTTGAAACGGCATCTCCGAAACCACCGTGCCCAACTGCTTGGTCAGCACTTTACGTTGGCCTTTGTTGTCCCAGATCTTCTTCTTGGTTACGACCCAGGGGAACTCAACCGCAGGCGGGCTTTCCTTGAGATAGGCGACTTCATAGCAGCGCATGCCCAGATAGAAGGGCCATTGGTGCTCATCGGTCTTGTAGAGCATAATGGGCGCCGTGGGGCCGGTATGGGCCACGATTTGCGCGGCGAAAGGTCGAAGCTTCTCCCGCGGCAGCAATCTTGGCACCACGCCGAACATGAACGCCCCTGTGGCAACGGCGAGCATGCCGCCAGTGGTGATGGCAAAGGTGAGCGCGGTATCCGGCGTACGCTTGCGCCACAGCCATGAAACGATGGTCCATCCCGCCATCAACCAGAACACCCAGCCGGTGGCCTCGAACTGGTGATTGCCTAGATCGCTCAGCATTTTCCAAGGACCAAAAATCAACACTAGCAGGGCAAGTGTTCCTAACACAGCCATGGTGATGCGCCAGCGGCGGCCCCACAATTGCAACCACTCCGCGCTCATACGATAAAGGGCATCCGTCACCACAATAGCGGCGGCCACATTGAGAGGAAGCATGAAGCGCGGACGCGAAGAGGGCAGCAAGGCGATGACCAGAAAGGCCCAAGGCAGTGCCTTGCGCAGGCCCAGCATCCATTGGCCTCGGCGCCCTGCCTCGCTCCACTTCGCTGTTACTTCCTTGCGCCAGCACAGCGGTAGCAGCAACGCCCATGGCAGGAAGCCCTTCAAGCTCTCCGGCACTTGGAGCAGATAGTTGATGAAATCGAACTCGGCAAAGCCCAGGCGGTGGGTGATTTGATTCTTCCACACATCGGCGGAATCCTTCAATGGATTGCGTCGGCTATTCTCCATCGCCCATGGCAGGAAAGTGGCAAAGAACACCGCGAGCCCGGCGAAGTGCCGCCAGTTGAGCAGATCGCGCAGTCTCTTCTCGGCGGCGAGCACCCCAATGACAAGGGCATAAAAATACCACACGTGCAGCGGCCCTTTGGCGAGGAATCCCAGCCCCAGCGCAAAGCCGGATACCAGCCATGAAGCGAGCTCCCAGCCCTTCCAACGCAGGCCTAGCCATGCGGCCAAGGCGATGCCAAAGAGACTGATGTACAAGGCCTCGATCTCGATGATGCGGCCTTTGTCGATGAAACCAATGCTGGTTAGGGTCATTAGCGAAGCCGCCAGTGCTTGCTCGATTCCCAGCAGACCTTTCAAACCTAACAATAAGCTAATCCCAACCGCGAGGATCATGAGCACGGCGGGCGTGCGTACGGTCCATTCGTCCATCCGACCAGTGATCTGCATGGCGGCCGCGCTCACCCAGTTCGTCAGCGGCGGCTTGCGGTTGTAGACCTCGCCG
>JAQGPI010000192.1 GCA_028293175.1 Verrucomicrobiaceae bacterium
TTCCGCCACGTGCCGCTGGACCGCCTCCTCATGGAAACCGATGCGCCCGGCATGTGGCCGCCGGATCAGCTTAATCCGCATCCTTTGCAAGATAAGGAAGGAAAGCCCATCAACGACCCGTCTAACATCTTGATGGTGTACGAGCAGGTGGCGAAGCTGCGCGGCATCGAATTGAACGAGTTCGCCCAGCAGATGGAGCAGAACTTCACCCGCTTGTTTTGCCGCTCAGCATCCACACCACCGCCGAGCAAGTGAACAAGCACGCATCCTTGGCCAGACCGCCGAAGGGGTCGTAAAGCGCGGGAGGGAAGTTGCGGATCACCAGCACTATTAGGACAAGCACCGAAGCGGTGGCGACAAACTGGGCGAGCTTTTCAAACCAGCCGATCATGAGCACCAGCCCGGCGACCATCATGGCGACGCCCAACCAATTGAGCGTGGCCAGGGGCGATCCCCACCACCAGCCCGAGGTTTGCACCATGCAGACCTGGCTCGCCGAAACGTGGAGGATTTTCGGCACCAGGCCTTCGTAAAACCAGACAAAGCCGACGGCGCAGCGCGCGGCTACTTTGAGCAGATGAAGCTGTGTGTTTGGTATGACTGCTGTTGTGTTCATAAGAAATGATATAGTGTCGTATCAGACCAGCCGAGGACGGCCCATCCAGATGTCTCGAAAACCTGGTGCGTAGTGTGCACCCGCAAACTGTGCCTCCTGAGCCCAGGCACCGGTCAAGGCCATCAGCGAATTCTCATACACTGCGGCTTTGAGCGTCACATGCTGCCAGGCCGGATGCCACACGCGGAACCTGCGTTTCAAACCAAGGAAGGTGGTAAAGGCGCTGTAACGTTCCAGCAGGAACTCCGTGAGGCTGCCTTTCTCAGCGATTTCAAGCTCTGCATGGGCCACAGGTGCCGCGATATACCGAAGCGCGGCCTTTGTATCACTGTCAATCACAGTGCCGGTGAAGCCCTTCTCCCGATCATGCTCGTAGTGGGTCTGGCCATGCCTGTACGGAAGGCCGAAGACCGGTGGCCCTAGCTTGACGCTGAGCTTGTTCGGCAGCCACTCCGCGAGGAAGTAGATGCCGGGATCGCCCTTGTGGGTGATGTAGGTCCGCAGGTTGAGAAACTCATGCGTGGCAATCGGCTTGAAGAGGGCCTCGCTCCATTTGCCACCGCGCCGAGGGCGCATGCGGCTCATAGTAAACGCCACTAGGCTCACGTACGCCATGCCTTCCCGGAGATCCAAGGGGAAGGGCACGAAGGGTTGGAGGACTTCGGGTTTCACAGCGTAATGCAGGAAGACGGCATCAGACCAGTCGGCAAGAAGCAAGGGCTCGAAAAGTTCACGCGAGAGCTGCTCTTTGGCGACGGTGCTGACGTTCGCTTTCATTTTCGGAAGGCGGCGATAAGATAAGTGATGGCAAAGGCGGTGTAGCCAAAGAAGAGGGCCCAGTGCGCCACGGTTTTGTCTAACAGTCCGCGCCAGTGTGATGAACTGTAATAAGTCCACTGCATCACGCAGCGGATGGACCAGAACAGGCCGATGGCGAACGAAAACCAGCGCATCATCTCATGCGCCGGATGGGCCAGATCGGGCGCAAACACCCACGTGATCAGGCCGAACATGCCGCAGGTGAGACCAATGAACCAGGTGTGCACCCAGAACACCTCCCGCACCAGCAGCGGCATCCGTGCGATAGCTTCGCGCCAGCCCAGCAGCTTAGGAATCATAGGGCCAAGGAAGGCGATGAAGATCTGCCCTGCTGCCGCGAGGCGAAGGCACACGTCGAGATGGTCGAGGATGAGGTTCATGGTTTTGCGGGGTAAAGGTTGGCAAGGGCCTCTGGCAGATGGGGGAAGTGAAAAGTGAATCCCTCGCGCAGCAGCCGCTGGGGAATGCCGCGCCTGCCGGTCAGCGCCAGCACCGGTTCGGTGCGCATGAACCAGCAGCCGATGGGCACCGCCCAGGCGGGCGTGGGCGGACTCCAGGGCCGGTGCAGTGTGCGCCGCAGCTCGCGCATGAACTCCGCATTGGTCACCGGCTCCGGACCCGTGGCGTTGTAGATTCCGCTCATGCCCGGTTCATCAATGGCGCGCAGAAACAACCGCATCATGTCCTGCTCATGAATCCAACTGATGTACTGTCTGCCGTTGCCCACGCTGCCGCCCAGCAACCAGCGGGTAAGCATCTCCAGCAGTCGCAAAGCGCCGCCGCTTCGACCTAACACAAAGCTGATGCGCAACCACACGCGGCGCGTCCCTGGTGTGGGCGAGTCGGCAAAGGCGCGCTCCCAGCGCACGCAAGTTTCAGCCGGAGTCCCCTCGCCCGCAGGTGCCGTCTCGTCACACTCGCGGTCTCCGCCATCGCCATAGATGGCGAGCGATCCCGTCTGCACCCACACGCCAGGCGGCCTGTTGCAACGCCGGATCGCATCACCCACCACGTTCACCGAATCAACGCGCGAAGCATTGATCTCATGCAGGGCCTCGGTCGTGTAGCGGCAACTCACATTCTTGCCAGCTAGATTCACGATAGCGTCCGCGCCCTCAAGCTCAGCGGCCCACGGCCCCAGCGTTCGGCCATCCCAATAAACAGCGCGGGCGGGTGGGCAGTCAGTGCCGAGACGACGGGTCAGCACGACCACTTCGTCGCCACGTTCCGTCAGCGTTTTGGCGAGCAGTCGTCCGAGAAAGCCGCTGCCACCAGCAAGAACAATGCGTTTCGGTTTCATAAAGTGGATCAATGGAAGGCTGCCCAGCCATACAGAGCGGTGAAGAAGACAAAAGCGCCGGTCAGCGTGTGATAGCCGAGTTTGCGCCAGCTATTTGTTAGAAATGGCCCCGCATCAAAGACGAAGAACTGCACCGCCAACCGCATGCCCCAGAAGATTGCGATGAAAGCCGCGATGCCTCTCGCCATGTGGCTGCCGGTGGCGAACTCCTGCACGTTCATGAGCGTCAGCGAACCAAAGCCGATAATCATGAACATAATGAACATGCCATAGACCCAGAACAGCCTGCGGGTGAAAGGATGCAGCTTGGCGAGGTCGTCTTTCCAGTTCAGGATCCATGGCACCTGCACGCTGGCGGCGAGGATGCCGAAGTGACCGATACCGGCGAGCTTTAACAGAGGGATAATGATGTCGTTGTTCATGGCAGCGCTCCGATGGTTTGGAAGAAAGGGTGGCAGACGTTCATCACGAACGGTCGGTGAAACAGCAGGGGCAGTGGCACCAGCAACACCGCCAGCGCCCGCAGCCGCCAGATCCAGCGCTGCTTGATCGGGCATCGGCGCTCCAGCGACATGCCAACAGCCTGCAAGGCGAAGTACAAGGTAGGGCCGCCATAGCCCGCTCCCGCAGGCACCGAGACCACCACCTCATGCACGAGGCCCGAGGCGATGAACACCGCCCACATGCCTGCCAGCGCGCCCCATTTGCGTGTCACTGGCTTGAACAGAATGGCATGCGCCACATCGCGGAAAGCATGATTCCAGCGGCGACCCCAAAACTCCGTGACCGAGGCGGTGAGCAGCGGAGCATCCATCAGCGGCATCACGTCGCGACCCAGCGCGCGCCAAGCCGCCGCCAGCAAGGTGCACAATCCGCAATGCATGGTGAGGATGAATCCTACCATCGCTACCCAGGCGGCGGCAAAAGGATCGGCGACCAACCTTGCTACCATCCAGATCAAGCCAGCGCCAATGAACAGGTTCGCACTTCCTCTCAGCACCATAGGCACCTTATTTTTGGCCTTTCGGCTGAACGCCTTGGCATCAAAGCCCGGCCACAGGAAAACAAAAGGCGCACGGTCGTGAGCTGGTAGCACTGCTGCCTTTGCCATGACGAAGAGTGCAACGCACAAGAGCCACATCCGCCCCCAGGCGGGAAGGTTGACGCCCAGCGCCACCCACACAAGTCCAAGGCCGAAGGCAAGCAGCCCTGTCACGGGCGCAAGGCCTGTGGGCTCGCACCAGTCGTCCTTGGTGAGGCGACGGCTGCAAGGGGCTCTGCAAATGTTCGTTTTGTTTGTCATAACGGTTATTTCGGTAAATTCAGAAATAGATGGCCAAAAAAAACTCAGCCCAGGCCGATCAGCTTGAAAAGACGTTCACCCATCTTCACTGCCTTGAGCAGAGCTGGCGTGGGGACCTTTTGCATCTGCCCGATCCAGTGGTTGCCCATCTCAAAAAACTCCAGCATCGATTGCAAACGCTCCCGGGTCACAGCATCCGCGCCCCCTTTGGTCTTGTCCATCTCCGCCACCGATTCACGCAGCAGCACCAGCGTGGGATCAATCTCGCGGCGCTTCCGCTCGCTGAGGATCACGCGGAACATCTCAAAGACATCCTTCATGCTTTCAAAGTGGTCGCGCCGGTCGCCCATGATGTGCACGGTGCGGACGATGCCCCAGTTCTGCAGCTCCTTGACCGAAGTGCTCACGTTTGAGCGCGCCAGCTCCAGCGTCTCGCAAATCTCTTCCGCGTTCAGCGGCTTCTCCGAGAGATAAAGCAGCGCGTGTATCTGCGCCATCGTGCGGTTGATCCCCCAGCGCGTGCCCAGCTCACCCCAGTGGAGGATGTACTTGCGGGCGATGGGCGAGAGCTCAGTCATGGCGTTAATTTCTGTCTAAACAGAAATAACAGAAACTCAAGACAACTGCAACTCCTTTTTGATTCTGTTACTTCGCTGCGAGTCCGGGGAGAACGCCACCCGCCTCCACATCCAGCAGCCAGCGTTTCTTGTCCAGTCCACCGGCATAGCCCGTGAGCGTGCCATTGGCACCGATCACCCGATGGCAGGGAATGATAACAGAGATGCGGTTGCAAGCATTGGCGAGGGCCACAGCACGGACGGCGGAAGGACTGCCAATGTTCCGGGCGAGCTGACCATACGTGATGGTCTGCCCGCGCGGAATGGCTTGCAGCGCACGCCAAACGGTTTGCTGGAAAGGCGTGCCTTCCATCTCTAAAGGCACATCAAAATGCACGGGCTTGCCAGCGAAGTAATCATCGAGCTGGCTAAGCACAGTGGCAAAGGGAGCATCGCTCTGGATGCTGCCGGGGGGTACCGGTCGCTCGCGTTTCTGGCCAATGAAAAACAGCCCGCGCAGATGCGTCGCGGTGCCGGTGAGCAGGATGCGCCCAAGCGGACTCTCATAATAAGTGTGATGCAGTGTATTCATAAATGGGATTCTTGCCGAGCCATAGGTGCAGGGCGGCGTAGGACCGCCACGGTCTCCAGGCTTCCACCATGGCGAGAGTTTCGCGTTCACTGGGCATACGGTCAGTGGCCAATGCCTTGCGCAAGCCTAGGTCGCCAGCTGGAAAGGAATCTGGATGGCGCATGGCGCGCATGGCAAGATATTGCGCGGTCCATTCGCCGATGCCCGGCAGCGCTTTTAAATTCGTGATCGTGGATGGCACATCATCTCCTGGCAGCAGGGTAATCTTGCCACTGGCAATCGCTTGGGCAATACCGATCAACGCCTCAGCGCGCTTCCCCGGCATGCCTATTTTTGCCACGTCATCTACAGTCGCCGCAGCCACGGCTTCCGCTGAGGCTGAGGTAAGAGCAAGCTCAGGCCAGGGGGTGGTGACGTTCTCGCCAAAACGCAGGGCGAGACGGCCCATGAGGGTATTGGCTCCTGCCACACTCACCTGTTGACCAAGCACGGTACGACTCGCCAGTTCGAAGGGTGACCACGCGCCCGGCACCCGCAGTCCGGGCCGGCCTTCCACATAGGATCGCAGCAAAGGATCAGCACCCAGCACGGCATCGATTTCCTGCGGATGAGCGTCCAGATCACAAACCATGCGCACCCGGGCCAGCACTTCGCCAAGCACCGCTGCGAGCGACATCGGCACGGTAGCGACAAGGGTGTTGGCACGGTCGCCAAGACCCAGCCTGAGCCAGCCTGTGTGCGATCCGATGCGCACCGTGCGGATGTATTCATCGCCCTCGATCATGTCCATGCCCGGCGTGATGCGGTAACGCAAGTAAGCCAGCATCGAAGGCCAATGCAACGGGGGACGGTAATCAAGCCGCAGCGAGATGGCATCGCCCACGACCGTGCGGTTTTGGCGCAAGGCCGTGGGTGCCAAGCCATAGCGTTCTTTGAACAAGGCATTGAACCGCCGCAGGCTGCGGAATCCAGCGCTATACGCCACATCGGTGATCGGCAGCGACGTGTCTTGAAGCAACTGCTTTGCAAAGAGCAGGCGTCGCGTTTGCAACACGGCTACCGGCGACAGGCCGCATTCCAGTAGGAATTGACGACGCAGGTGCCGCTCGCTGAAGCCGGACATTGAGACGAGGTCGGCCACATCCGCATCCATGTCGCCTCGCACTTGCAGTCGATGCATGAGCGTGCCGACGAGGCCTTGAGCCAGGACCTTGGGAGCGAGTTCCGGACGACAACGAAGGCAAGGCCGGAAGCCTGCTTGTTCAGCTGAAGAGGCAGCGGTGAAGAAACGGCAGTTCTGGGCCTTCGGAGTCCGCGTGGGGCAGACCGGTCGGCAGTAGATGCCGGTGCTAGTCACGCCGGTGAAGAAAACGCCATCAAACCGTGCATCGCGGGAACGCAAGGCCCGGTAGCAGGATTCGTCATCGGAGAGCAGAGGCATGTGCCCATGATACGCTCATGGGCACGCCCTGCTCGCCGTTTTCGGCCATGAGCTTCAAATGCTTTACAACAGCCGCGCACCAGCTTCCGCCAACGGACTGCGTTCCCCTTTGAGCAGCGGGATGTGGGCAGCGAAAGGCTGTCCACGCATGCGCTGGCGGGTGTACACGAGGCCGTTGCTGCGGCTGTCCACATACGGGTTGTCGATCTGCGCCGGATCACCGATGAGCACCAGCTTGCTGCCACGCGACATGCGGGTGACCACGGTCTTCGCCTCCAGCGGCGTGAGCTGCTGAGCTTCATCGAGCACGAAGAAGCGTTCAGGAATGCTTCGGCCACGGATGTAGCACAGCGCCTCGATCTCCAGCACGCCGCTTTGGATTAAGCTATCGTAAGGTGTGGTGGGCTGCGCGCTGGCACTGCCCGGGCCAGATTCCGGTCCTTGAAAACGGTTCTTTTTGCGCTGTGGCCCCTGAGTGTTTGCCTGCGGGCGCATGAGCAGTTCCAGGGCATCGTACACCGGCTGCAGCCAGGGGCGCATCTTGTCTTGAAGCGATCCCGGAAGGAAGCCAACGGTCTGGCCCATCGCCACAATAGGACGGCTGATGGTGAGGCCGTTGTAAGTTTGATCAAAGACCTGGCTGAGGCCTGCAGCAGCAGCGAGCAAGGTCTTGCCCGTGCCAGCTTGACCATAGCAGGTTACCAGCGAAATTTCCGGGTTCAGCAAGGCATCGAGATAACAGGCTTGGCCAAGGTTCATGCTCTTGATGGCACGACCAGTGCCAATGCGGATGTGGTCAGGCACCATCAGCTTTACCAGACCGCCCTGCGGATGCAGGCGCGCCGGCATGGTTTGTTTTTCACCGGCGGCGAGCAGCACATATTCATTCACCGCCAGATGCGCGGTGCGGGCAGCAGGAAGATCAAGACGGCCTGAACTGGCGAAGCGCTGCAACTCATGCGCACTGATCTCCATGCGACCAAGGTCGAAGTTAGACACCTCGCGCACCTCGACTTTGTCATTCAGATAATCCTCGCATGTGATGCCCACAGCCCGCGCCTTGAGCTGCATGTTCAGATCCTTGGTAATCAGCACCACCGGTCCCGTCTTGATGTTTTCCTGCAACCACAGCGTGCAGGCCATGATGCGGTGGTCCATCTTCTCCAAGCCTGGGAACACATGCTGGAAACGTTGCAGCGCGGGGCTTTCATCCGCCTGTGGATCATAGATCACCAGCCGCACGGTACCGCCGCCAGCGGTGGGCACGCCAGCAGTGATTTGGTCGGAATGCTCGCTGAAAAACTTGGTCAGCGTGCGATGCACCTCACGCGCATTGGCCCCGCGCTCCGTCGGCTCGCCTTTGAAACGGTCCATCTCGCTGAGCACATCCACGGGGATGGCTACGTTGTTATCAGCGAAGCGGTTCAGGCATCCTGGATCATGCAGCAGCACGTTGGTATCAAGCACAAAAGTCTTGATCCCCGCACCATTGCCAGCGCCAGCCGGTGCCTTGCCTTTTCCCTTGGATTTAGACTTCTTGGCCGGTGGGGAAACCGGAGCAAGAGGAGGAGATTCAGGGGCCGTGCGGGATTCAAGCGTACCCGCAAACTGCGGGAGAAAGGGAAGCGCGGAGAGGGAATCTCTGTCCATAGTTGTGGTTATTGATGTCGTGTTCGACGACGACGATGTTGCCGCCGTCTGCCGTTAAGAGCAGTGAATGAGCCATCCTGGGCTGGTTCTGCTGGACGTGGAGTTTGCAAAGTCACAATAAGCGTCTCAAAATTTTGGACACTAGAGCCATTGTCAGCGCCACTTATTCACATTTAGCAAAACACTACAAGCCTTTCCGTACTCTTTGTCGCGCACGGAATTCAGCCGGGCCGCAGCCCACCTGTTTCATGAATACACGGCTGAAGTAGTGGCGGTTGGGGAAGCCATGGGCGCTGGCAATGTGATCAATGGTCTTGTCAGTCAATGCCAGCGCCTCTTTGGCAAGACGAACGCGCGCCGCCGCCACATAAGCCGCGGGCGTATGGCCTGTCTGTTCACGGAACCAGCGGATGAATTTCTCCACGCCCATGCCCATGCGACGAGCCAGCAGGGTGTTGGAAAAATCACCGTTGGGCGCGTTGTGGATCGCCGCGAGCAGCGCTATGAGCGGCTCCGGCAGTGGTTCCGCAGGCTTCACATCCATGCGGCTGAAGGCCACATGCAGCAACGCTGCTGAAGTGTGATACAATCGCTGGTCGCGCAAATCAGAGGCCTCGCCGCCATGCAATTGCAATGCTTCATCGAGCAGCAGCCCGAACACCTCGTCTACCGCCAGTACTACTGGCTCCTCAATGTCGGCGCGGCCTGGTCGCGTAACCGTGAAGTGAATCCAGAAGTGCGCCGCCGCCACCGGACCGCAGCAATCAAACACCGCGTCCGCGGGAATCAGCACTACGCTGTCGCGGTTCAAAGGGATCTCACGCCCGTTGCAGCGAATGAAACAACCCGGCGTGGGGTTGTGATAGAAGCGCCAGAACGGGCTGTCCACGCCCTCGTGATTCCAGCCCGCTAGGTTCTCGCGAAAGCCCGTCTCGTGAATGAGGAAGGACGAGAAGCCCGACTGCGCCACAGCCGCCAGATTGACTCCGACGGGAGTGGTGAAGTTCAGGTATCGGCGACG
This sequence comes from Verrucomicrobiaceae bacterium, assembly GCA_028293175.1. Taxonomy (GTDB): domain Bacteria; phylum Verrucomicrobiota; class Verrucomicrobiia; order Verrucomicrobiales; family Verrucomicrobiaceae; genus CAINXC01. The sequence continues at coordinate 9,300 of JAQGPI010000192.1, forward strand.
ATTGGACACCACCTCTTATCGTTGCATTGCCGACCGATCCTACAAACCCGCTGCCAAACGCAAGCGGCGCATGTCCGTCGCGTTCGTGCTGAAGGTGCCGTACTCCGTGATCAGCTCGGTAATGTAACGACCCGGCGTGACATCGAAGCCATCATTGCGCGCTTGCGTGCCTTCAGGGCAAATGAGCACTTCCTCGCGTACGCCCTTAGCGTTCAGCCCGCTCACATGCGTGACTTCACGCGCGCTGCGTTGCTCGATGGGGATCTCCTTGATGCCATTGCGAATGGTCCAGTCAATCGTGCTGGAAGGCAGCGCCACATAGAAAGGAACGTGGTGCGTCTTGCAAGCCAGCGCCTTCAGGTAGGTGCCTATCTTGTTCGCCACATCGCCATTCGAGGCCACCCTATCCGCCCCCACGATGCACAGGTCCACCAGGCCGCGCTGGATCAAATGACCCGCCTCATTGTCCACGATTAAAGTATGCGGCACGCCATGCTGCTTCAGCTCCCAGGCCGTGAGAGATGCGCCCTGGCCGCGTGGCCGGGTCTCGCTCACCCATACATGCACTTTCAAACCGGCATCGTGCGCTTGATAAATCGGAGCCACCGCCGTGCCCCAGTCCACACAGGCCAGCCAGCCGGCATTGCAATGGGTAAGGATGTTCAGCACGCCGCCGCCCATCTTGTCGGCCAGCACCTCGCGGAAAACGCGATGACCGTGGCCGCCGATGGTCTGGTTGGCCTTCACGTCTTCCTCGGCAATCTTTCCCGCCTCAGCCCAGGCAGCCTCGGCGCGCAATTTAGAGGCCAGCGGCTGCAACACAGCGCGCACGCGGTCCAGCGCCCAGCGCAGGTTCACCGCCGTGGGGCGCGTGGCCAGCAGGGTGTCATAGCCTTTCTCCAGGCTGGCATCGCTGCCGCTCTTCGCCATGGCAAAGGCAAGGCCATAGGCTGCCGTGGCACCGATCAGCGGTGCGCCGCGCACCTGCATGACCTTGATCGCGTTCGCAGCATCCGCCAGGGTTTCCAACGTCAGCCAGGTAAGCTGGTGGGGCAATGCGGTCTGATCGATGATGCGTACGGCATGCTGGTCGCTGAGCGCTTCAATGGCGCGTCGGTGTTGGCCTTCAATTTTCATGGGCAGACAGTAATGATGTCGTGCAGCGAATGAAAGAGCGGATGCTGCACACTCTCCGTCTCGCGGTTGCCGGGCCGGATGGCAAGCCCCGTTTGCATTCCGGCGGAATGAGCAGCGTCAAGTTCCGCCGTCACATCACTCAAAAAAAGCACGTCTTGCGGCGCAAATCCGGCATGGGCCGCGATCGCGCGGTAGCTTGCCGCATCGCGTTTCGGGCCGGTGGTCGTGTCGTAGTACCCCTTGAGCAGGGGCGTCAAATCACCCGACCGGGTGTGGCTGAAAAACATTTTCTGCGCGCGCACGCTACCGGAGGAATAAATCCGTAGTTGCAGCCCCGACGCATGCCAGTCGCGCAGCACTCGCGCCACTTCATCAAACAAAGTCGCGCACAGCGCCCCGCTTTTGAAGCCCTGCTCCCACACCAGCCCCTGCAACTGCTTCAGGCCCGTGAGCTTCGCATCCGCATCCATCCACTGATGCACCTGTGCCTCCAGCCAGCGGAACCCCTCAGGCGATGGCAGCCTAAACGGATACCATTGCACCAGCGAAGCATGACCGGCATCAGCGGCCATCTGCTCCAGCGCCGCCGTCACTTCGGGCACGGCCCAATGTTCCTCCACAAAGGCAGCCACCTGCCGCCGTGCAAAAGGAAACATCACCTCATGCACAAAGGCCAGCGGCGAGACCGTGCCCTCCACGTCCAGCAGGATCAAACCACCGTCGAAATGAATCATGCCACCTTAATTGCCTGCTCGATGCGCAATGAACTGCCACGCACATATCCAGGCCCCAGGCACATCGGCTGGTAGCCTTCCGCGACCGTGCTGCCCGTGTATTCCGGAGTCCATCCCGCCTTCTCGCGGAACAAGCGGATGGCACGGATGCAACGGTCGGGACACAGGTCAAACCAATGCTTGGTGCCCGCAGGCACGTTGATGAGATCACCCTCGCGAACCTCAATCGCAAACACCGGAAAACCATCAGGATGAATGTGGAAAACCCCGCTGCCCTTCACGATGAACCTCACCTCGTCTTCGGCATGCGTGTGCTCCTTGTTGAAGCGGTCCAGCATCGCCTGCAAGCCCGGCACCTCGGGCGTCACGTCAATCACATCAGCCGTGACATAGCCGCCGCGTGCGTTCAGTTCTTCAATCTCCGGCGCATACGAGGCCAGGATTTCCTCAGCACTCGCATCAGGTCCGCAGCGTCCGGCGACAGGCCAGTTTTCATACCAGATCCCGTACTCCGCCAGATAGGCGCGAATCGCCCCCAACTCGGTGAGGGTGCTGTCTTCTTCAGGAATGCGAACAACGGCCATAGGAAGTGGATTCGCCCCGTCAATCCGCCAGCAAGCGGCGGCGTGTGACGACTTCGAAAAGAAACTCCAGCACCTCCACCTGCCGCCGAGCCCCCGCAAGATCCGCCGCCCAGGTGTAGAGCCCGTGTCCCGCAATGAGAAACCCATGCCGCAACGGCTTCACCGGATCGAGCAACCGCGCCTCCACTTCAATGGCCAGCGCAGCGATATCCTGGGTGTTGGCAAAGATTTCGATATCAATGGAAGTGTCATGCGTGGTGATGCCTTCCAGACCCTTGAGCATTTCGTATCCGCTAATCGTCAGTTTGCCTGCGGCAGATGCTTTTCAGAAAGGACCGTGCCGTACACCGAATGCGTGTGCAGCACCGCTCCCGCCCCGGCGCACCTCGCCAAAACGGTGTGCAGCAAAGTCTCCGCCGAGGGCTTCGGGTGATTCGGATCAAGCGCCTGCCCCTCGCCATTCACCAGCACAAATTGATCCGGCAGCAAAGCCCCCTTGTCATACCCGCTGCCAGTGAGCAGCAGCGTGAGAGGGTCGCGATCCACGATCACCGAATAATTGCTGCTCGTGCCCAACGACCACCCACGCCGCCAGAAGTCCAGCCCCGCCGCGCTCAGGCCTTGCGCGGCAACAGCATGAGGAAATCGGGCATCGGAATCGGCAAGGGCGGACATGCGCTGGCAGGTACGGGCCAGGGCTCCGCGGCGTCAATTGACGGAAGTGTCACCGAGGACTTCCAACTCAAAATGGTTTAACCTCCTTCACCAGATCATAAAGTTTAGAGAAAAACGGAATCCTCCCGCAAAGTACGCCGCACAGAAAGATCACTCCATACACAAGGAGCATGCCAAAGCGCTCTTCCCATGTGGCAGCACTCCAAAATGCCACAAGTGTGTGGGCAGTTTGGGATGCGGCCGACGGAAGTTCGCCCTTGGGTTGCAATGATGAGATCGCTTCAGCCTTAGAAGGAAAAGGAACCCCCGAGATCATGCTCGTCATAGGTATGTCATAGCCTCTAATGACCTCAAACTCCCAGTCTTGATATACTGCATCAAATCCATTTTTGCGGTCCCATAATAACACTGCATTGAGAGTACGGACGAGTGACCTTCTGCCTGCGGCCCTTACCTTACTATTATTCGCACAACTGGTTGCTGTGCCGCCATCAGCAATGAAAAAATCAAGCGCTCTACAATGCTCTATGGCGAAGTCTCGCACATCTTCCAGTGCAACGTGCCCATCTGTGTCTAGCAATAAATCAACATCTGATCGGGTGCTTCGGGTCTGAAAGCGCCGGGAGCCAAAAATATAAATTCTCAGAAATGGCAGGATGACGCAGGGTGAGCTCCCCAAGGAGCATCTTGAGATTATACAAGTCACAACGTGTCGTCATAGAAAGGAACTGGCGAGGACTAGCAAGAAGCCTTCGGCATAGGGAGAATATTTCTGATGTAGCCACAGACAACATTGTGCTCACCCCTTCGTCCAACACTTGTTTTGAGAAGCCTTCGCCCTGTGCGCTCATATCCACGAACTGTTTGTGCGGTGACTATTCTGTTCAGAAAAACACTTCCTCTCAAGACTTGATCGGACATGCATTGCTGCCATCCACACACGTCTTTGGTAAATCTTACCCGTCACAAAAAGACACATCATAGACACGAAAAGGCACGCAAGACGTACGTTATGCTCAGTGGTATCGTTCCTTTCTTCCACATGATCTGCTCTGCTTCCAGCCGCATCGCCGTTCTCGCCATGGCCTTCCTTGGGATCGCGCAGGCCTTCTCCGCCCGTGCCGCTGCCAAGCTGACGTTCAACAAGGACATCCGCCCCCTGCTCTCGGACAAGTGTTTCTTCTGCCACGGACCGGACCCAAAGAAGCGCGAGGCGAAGCTGCGGCTGGATGAACGCGAGAGTGCGATCAGCCATGAGGCCATCCTCCCCGGCAAGCCGGAGGCTAGCGAGATGATCAAGCGCATCCTCGCTACGGATGATGACCACATGCCCCCGGCGAAATCGAAGCTGAGCGACTTCACACCCGCCGAGGTGGCAATCCTGAAGCAATGGATTGCCGAGGGCGCAGAGTATGAGGCGCACTGGGCTTTCATCCCGCTCAAGGACGAGGGCGGCATGTCGCAGAAGCAGAGCATCGACACGCTGGTTGAAAGCGGATTGAAAGAGCGCGGGCTCAAGCTTCAGCCCGAAGCAGATGCCACCACGCTCATCCGTCGAGTGAGTTTTGATCTCACCGGCCTGCCGCCGACACCGGCGGAGGTGAACGCTTTTGTGGCTGCCAGCAAGACGGAAGACTTGAAGACACAAGACACGAGACTTGAGGGAACGACATCAGCCTATGCGAAGCTTGTGGACCGTCTTCTGGCCTCCGAACACTATGGCGAACGCATGGCGGTGGACTGGCTGGACCTCTCCCGCTATGCCGATAGCTATGGCTTCCAGGTGGACCGCGAACGCGAGGTCTGGCCCTGGCGCGACTGGGTGGTAAAGGCATTTAACAGCAATTTGCCTTACAACGATTTCATTACATGGCAGATCGCGGGGGATCTTTTGCCCCACGCCACGGATGACCAGATCCTGGCCACGGCTTTCAACCGTCTACATCAACAAGAAAGTGAAGGTGGCAGTGTTGAAGAGGAGTACCGCGTGGAGTATGTTTGCGACAGGGTGCAAACATTCTCCACCGCCTTTCTCGGTCTCACCTTTGAGTGTTCCCGCTGCCACGATCACAAGTTCGATCCGATCACGCAGAAGGACTACTACGGCCTGTTCGCGCTGTTCCAAAACATCGACGAAGCGGGACTGTATTCTTACTTCACGCAATCACCGCCAACACCGACACTCGCCTTGATGGATCAAGGCACGAAGGGCCAGATGGCAGCACTCACGACGGAGGTTCACAAGCTCGAAAAACAAGCGCAGGCGCGGCACAAGCAGCCTCTTACTCCTGCTGCAGATGCCCCTTTTACCATTCCTGGAGAGATGGCTCGCTACAGCTTTGATGCGCTCGATAAAAACAAGCTCGCTAACAGTGTGAAGGCGGACCAGCCCGCCACGCTCAAGGGCGAGAACAAACTCGTTCCTGGCCATGAGGGCAATGCCGTGCAGTTCACCGGCGATGATGCCCTGGACCTGCCGGTGGGGAACTTCCACAGACATGATCCGTTCAGCGTTTCACTGTGGCTGAAGACACCGGATGAGAAGGCGCGGGCGGTGCTCTTACATCGTTCCCAGGCCAGGACGGATGCGGGAAGCCGGGGTTATGAACTACTCATTGAGGAGGGTCGGTTGAAGTGGTCGCTCATTCATTTCTGGCCGGGCAACGCCATTTCCATCCGCGCCAAGGAGAAGCTGGCGCTCAACGAATGGACACAAGTGGTGGTGACCAATGACGGCAGCTCGCGCGCCGCTGGATTGCACTTGTTTGTGAATGGCAAGCCAGTTGCGGTGGACATCATCAAGGACAACCTCAGCAAGGACATCACCGGCGGTGGTCATGACAACATTTCGCTCGGCGAACGCATGCGCGACCGCGGCTTCAAAGGCGGTGCGGTGGATGACTTCCGGGTGTTTGATCGCGAGCTAACCGCATTGGAGGCAGTGGCGACGTATGACGAAGCCGCCGGCAAGGCTTTGTTGACCAAAAGCAAGCCCGCAGACCCGATGGTGCGTGACTACTTGCATGCCACCACGGACAGCGTTTTTCAGGCGCAATTGACAGCCTTGCACCAGGCTCGGGCGAAGGTCACCACGCTTGCCGACGGGGTGAAGGAAATGATGGTGATGCGCGAGCTGCCGAAGCCGCAGAACGCGCATATTTTATTCCGTGGCCAGTACGATCAGCGGAAGGAAGAAGTGGAGCCGCATGTGCCGGTCACCTTTGCGCCCTCGCTGGCGCAGGCTCCCAAGACACGTCTGGGCCTTGCGCAATGGCTTACCAATCCACAGCATCCGCTCACGGCGCGGGTGACGGTGAACCGCTACTGGCAGTCGTTGTTCGGCCGGGGGCTGGTGAAGACGGCGGAGGACTTCGGCAGCCAGGGCGCGCGTCCGCTTTACCCGGAAGTGCTGGATTGGCTGGCGATCCGCTACATCCACAACGGCTGGGACACCAAGGCGCTGATCAAGACCCTCGTGATGAGCCGCACCTACCGCCAGCGCAGCATCGCCGATGCCCGGACGATGACGGACGATCCCGACAACGAATGGCTGGCGCGGGGCCCGCGTTTCCGCCTGGGCGCTGAGATGATTCGCGACAATGCATTAGCGGCCAGCAGCTTGTTGAATTTGCAGGTGGGCGGCCCGCCGGTGAACGCTTATGAAATGATGGAGGCTTTCAAGCCTGCCACGCCTAGCGGCGGCGATGGCGTGTACCGCCGCAGCCTGTATTCCTCCTGGCGTCGCACCAGCCCGCCGCCCGCTATGATCGCCTTCGATGCGCCGCGCCGGGCGGTCTGCACGGCCAAACGCGATCGCACTGATTCGCCCCTGCAATCCTTCATCCTGCTCAACGGCACCCAGTACGTGGAAGCCGCCCGGGTGCTGGGGCAAAAGCTGTATCAGGATGCCAAGGGCGATGTCCCCCAAATGATCAACGCAGGTTTCCTGCGTTGCCTCAGCCGCCTGCCCGATGCCCGTGAAATGGAGATCATGACCCGGCTTTACCGCGAACAATCCGAGTATTTCCGACTGAATCCGACTGAATCAAACCAAATAATCCGCACCGGCAACGCCAAGCAAGACCCGACAATCCCCTCCCCCGAAGCCGCCGCCGCGACCATCCTGGCGCAGGCCCTGCTCAACCACGATGCCTGTGTGGTGAAACGCTAACACTCTATCCATGAACTCGAACAGCAACGCCATGGGTACCCTGCCCCGGATGCAGAACCGCCGCACCTTCCTCAACCGCGCTGGCATGGGCCTGGGCGGCATCGCTTTGAACGAGATGCTGGCCAATGCCTCGCCTGCCGCAGATCGCGGGGTGCTGGGCAGCACGCACTTTGCACCCAAGGCGAAACGCGTCATCTACCTGTTCATGTCCGGCGGGCCTTCGCACCTGGACTTGTTCGATTACAAGCCCTTGCTCAATCAGCGGCATGGTGAGCAGTTGCCAGACTCGGTGCGCGGCGGTCAGCGGCTCACTGGCATGTCGGGCAATCAGTCCTCGATCCCGATGGTGGGCTCGCCGTTCAAGTTTGCGCAGCATGGCCGTTCCGGGGCCTGGATGAGCGAATTGCTGCCCCACACGGCAAGCATTGCGGACGACATCTGCGTGGTGAAGTCGATGTTCACCGAGTCAATCAACCACGGCCCGGGCGTGACGTTTTTCCAGACGGGCTCGCAGATCGCCGGACGCCCCAGCATGGGCTCCTGGCTGAGCTATGGCCTGGGCCAGGAGAACGCGAATCTGCCATCCTTCGTGGTGCTGATCACCAAGGGCAAGGGCGGCCAGCCGCTCGGCTCGCACCTATGGGGCGCTGGCTTCCTGCCCACCAAACACCAGGGGGTGCAGTTCCGCGCGGCCAAGGACCCCGTGCTGTATCTCAACAATCCAGCGGGCGTGAGCACCGAGAGCCGCCGCATGCTGCTCGACCGCTTGCGCGAGCTGCATGAGCATCAGTTCGAAGGCACGCCGGATGTGGAAATCCAGAACCGCATCGACAACTACGAGATGGCCTTCCGCATGCAGACCAGCATCCCGGAAGTGACCGATCTTTCCAACGAGCCCCAGGATGTGCTCGACAGTTACGGGCCAGATGTGAAGACGCCCGGCACCTTTGCCGCGAACTGCCTGCAAGCGCGTCGGCTGGCCGAAAAGGGCGTGCGTTTCATCCAGCTCTATCATCAGGACTGGGACCACCATGGCGGCCTGCCTACGGCCCTGCCCAAGCTTTGCAAGGAAACCGATCAACCCGCCGCCGCGTTGATCCAGGACCTGAAGCAACGGGGGCTGCTCGATGATACGCTCGTCGTGTGGGGCGGTGAGTTCGGGCGCACGAATTACTGCCAGGGCAAGATCTCGACGAACTTCGGCCGCGACCACCATCCGCGCTGCTTCAGCATGTGGATGGCCGGGGGCGGCGTGAAGGCGGGCAGCGTGTATGGCGAGACCGATGAGTTCGGCTACAACATCGCCAGCAACGGCGTGCCGGTCCACGATCTCCACGCCACCATGATGCATCTCATGGGTATCGATCACGAGCGGCTCACGTACAAATTCCAGGGGCGGCGCTACCGTCTTACCGATGTGGAGGGCGCGCTGGTGAAAGGCGTGCTGGCATAGCAAACTCCCCGCTTTCGCCACTCGAATCAGCGTGTACATTACCCGTCTCAATGGCAGCCCGTACCAACACCTGGGGTACTGTTACCCGCGATTCAGGCTTCCGCTCCAGGCAGGACGGCACGCTGAAGTGGTGGATCATGCTCGCGCTGATCCTGTCCTTCGGCTTCCACGCCGTGCTCATCTTTCTCTTCGAGACCCTAGAGGTAAGTCCCAGCCCGCTTACGGAAGAGAAGCCGATCCCCCAACGGCTCAAAATTGACCCCAAGCTGCTCCAGCAACAGGAAGCCATCCGCGACGTCCCCAAGGACATCGCGCCGGTGGACAAGCCGGACGTGGAGATGTTCAAGCCGGATCTGGACACCTTTGACAAGCTCAATTCGCTGCCCAAGAACCAGGAGATCGACCTGACGCCCAGCGTGAAGGACATCCAGAATCTGGTGCGGCAAAGCCCGGATCAGAAGATCGGCAACACCATGGCGAACTCACTGGCCAGCATGCTGGCTGCGACACCCGCCGCCGGTCCGTCCGAAGCCGATGTGGCCAGCGCCATGGCTGCGGTGAAGAGCAGCGTTTTGTCCAAACCGCTGTCCAGCAAGCAGATGGTGCTGGACAGCAATCCGCTGGCGAAAGGCGATGAGAAGATCGGCCAGGAACTGCTCGAAAGCCTGGGCGATGGCAAAGCCAAGAACGCCTCCAACACCAAGGTCAAAGGCTTCAGCAATCTCGACGATCTGCTCAGTGGCGGCGGTCAGGTGGGCGGCAGCACGGCACCCATTTTGATGCCCACGGACCTTCTGTTCGATTTCGGCAGCGATGTCCTGGCCGATGGCGCACGTCTGAGCCTGATGAAGCTCGGCTTCCTGATTCAGAAGAACCCGGATTCGCTGTTCATCATCGAAGGTCATACCGACACCATCGGCTCGGATGAATCCAATACAGCGCTCAGCCAGCGCCGCGCCAATGCGGTGGTGGAATGGCTCATGCATTCCCTGCGCCTCACGCCGGATCGCATTCGCGCCGTAGGCATGGGCAGGAGCCGTCCTTTAGTCAATCCCTATGGAACCAAGGAACAGCAAGGTATGAACCGCCGCGTGGAGATCAAGGTGCGACCCCGCCACTAACTTCGGCGCATGCCTGAAAGCAACGGTACCATTTCACTCGCCCGATGGTGGAAGCGCATGGGGCGCTGGATCGCCCTGATCCTCGCGCTGGTGGCGATCAGCTTCGTGCATGTCCGCATCGGTGGGCTGCTCATCACCCAGACCAACACCTCGGATAAGAACATCCTCGGCGCGGATCAGAAGCAGAACATCAAGCTCGCACGACAAGCCAGCCAGGACCTCTCACCTGATTTCAGCAAAGGCGTCACCGAGCCGCTGAAGGACTTGTTCCCCCATCGCACCGATGGCGTGGTGAACCCCCTGTGGCCGTGGATTGCCGCCTGGATGGTGGATAAGAACGAACCCATCTCTGGCGATACGGAGGTGACGGATCAGGACCGCACGCTCTTCAACAAGGGCCGCTGGTTCAATGTGGGCTGGGCGCTGGGCATCTCCATCGCGCTAGGCCTAGCCTGTCTGCGGGAGCTTTCGCTGCCTGGAACCTTGAGCGTGGTGCTGCTGACTTGCTTCGGTGCGCTGCTGCCGCGCGCTGCTTACTTCCAGCCTGAGCCGGTGTACTTCGTCCTGTTCCTCGCCACCTGGGTGGCGTGCTTGTTGGCCTTGCAGAAGAACTCGCTGTGGATGCACGGGCTGATCGGCTTCTTTGGCGGTCTTGCTTATCTCGCCAAAGGCTCCGTCCAGCCCCTGCTCATGGCCTACGTTGCCGTTAGCACCTTGCGCTGGGCCTGGGGCTGGGTGGAGGCACGCTGGTCCGGCCCTGATGGAGGCACCACCCTCTGGCTGCGGCGCAATCACTGGAT
>JAQGPI010000652.1 GCA_028293175.1 Verrucomicrobiaceae bacterium
TGTTGGCAGAGATGACACCGCTGACGGTGAGGGTCTGCCCGGCGTCACTCACGTTCCAAGACTGCGCTGCACCCAGGACGACGGGAGCGGTGATAGTCGTGGTGGTGGATGAGGCATTCGTCTGAACATCGATGCCACCGGCCCCGACGGTGAGTGTGCCATTGCCAGTACCTGCTGCGATGGATACATTGCCGGTGGCAGGCGTGTTGCCGATGAATTGGAGGCTGGATATGGAGTAAGGCTGATCAAGCGTGGTATTGATCGCGCCAGCGCCTGCATTGTCGGCAGAGAAGATGACGGGGACGCCTCCCGGAGTAGCCCCCGCATCAATGGTGCCCGCCTGGTTGGTTGACCAGTTGCTGGCCGTTCCGCCGCTGGCGAGTTGCGCCCATGAATCAGTTGTCCTGTTACCGGTCCAATAATAGGAACCGCCCGCTGCTGCGGCTACCGAAAGATACAGCTTTCCAATGTCCGTGGTGTTGTCCAGCGAGTAAGAGTAGCCGCCGGGCAGCACGCCGAGGGAGAAACCGCTGACGGTATTGATTGCGATGGATGAAGGGCCTGTATTCGTCGTGTCGAGCAGAAGATACTTCGGCCCTGTGAGTGTGCTCAAAGCGCGTGCATTCACAAACCCGCCACCGGCTCCAATGGTGAGCGTACCGGTGCCCGCAAGGGCGATCGAATCGCTCGAAGAAGCGCCGTTGAGATTGAAGCCAAGGAAGCCACTGGACGCCCCGCCGCCAACGTTCAAGTTAGTGTTGGCTGCCAGAGTGACGGCAGTAGCGCTGTTGTCCGCATAGAGATTCAATTCTCCGTTGGCAGAGGTGCCCACATTGATCGCGGAGGTGATGCCCAGGGCCACAGGGCTTGCGCTCAGCACGCCGCCGTTCACGGTGGTTGCACCGGTGTACGTATTTGCGCCGGTAAGCACCAGCGTGCCCGCGCCGGTCTTCACCAATGATCCGCCAGCGGCAACATCGGCGATGACTGCACTGATGGCGAGATCCGCGCCGCCGCTGCCGGAACTCGAAGCGATGTTAAAGGTACGGGCCGCGCCGTTGAGATCTAGGGTGGCGGAACCGCTGCCAGTAATGCTGGCACCCAATGGGTTGCCACTGGCGAAGTAAGTCACATTGCCGCCCAGAGTAAGCGTGCCCGCCGATCCGATGGCCACGATCCCCTGTGCTGTGCCAGTGGCGCTCACGCCACCAAAGTCAATCCCGTTCAGCGTTTGATTGAGGCTATTGAGGCGGAGGGTTGCGCTGCCGCTGGCATTGGCAATGGTCGGCGCGGCGGTCGGCAAACCGCCAGTGACGCCCAGCAACAGGGTGCCGCCATTGATGGTCGTCGAGCCTGTGTAACCGTTCATGCCATCGAGACGCCACACGCCACCGCCCGTTTTCAGTAGGCTGGTGACGAAAGCGGCGGGATCATTGATAGCGCCAGCAATGACGTTGGGCACACCAACCGAACCGCCGGTACCGCTGAGGGTAAGTGTCTTGCTGCCTGCACCGGTAAAGGTCAGAGGGCTGCTCAAGGCCAGCACCGCACCGCTTGTGCCGGAGGCCTCCAGTACAGCGCCGCCCGTCGTGCCCGCAAGATCCACTACACGATCCGTGGTTTCATTGGATGAACCGTTCCACTTTAGAGTGCCGGCGTTGGCCGCATTGCCAATGGCAATGGTGCCGGTGGCCGCATCAGGCGCATTGCCCAGACCGCCCGCCACACCGACACTGCCGATGGTGGAAACACCCAGCGTGCCGTTTTTGATGAAAGTCTGGCCGGTGTAGGTGTTGATATTGTAAAGCGTTACGCCGCCGGTGCCGTCCACCGTCAATGAACCCGCGCCGCCGATGATGCCAGACTCTGTGATGTTGCCTGCGCCGCCAAAGGTCAAGCTGTTGGCACTCATGGTGATGCCGCCTGTCAGAGCCAGCGTGCCCGCATCGGAACTGATGCGGGAGGCACCATTCAGAGTGATGGCGCCCGCGTAGCTGTTGTTGCCGGACAGGCTGCGCAGCGCACCCGCATTGGTTGCACCGGTGCCGTTCAAAGTCAGTGCCTTGGCTCCGACGGCGATGCCGCCGCTCAAGCGCAACTCGCCGCCACCGCTGACAGAAACGGAGCCCGCATCGGTACCCAGCGCCAATGCCCGTCGCATTTCAATCGAACCATTCGTGATTGAAGTGTTACCGGTGAAGGTATTCGCCAGGTCAATGACCACGTTGCCCGCACCGCTCTTGGAAATACCCGTACCGCCGGTAATCGCGCCGTTGCCCGAAAAGCTGTAGTCGAGGGTGGAATTGGTAAAGGTAACCGCTCCAGGAGCCGCACTGCTGTTGAGCTGCACATCGGTGGTGCCGGGCGCTGTCGAGGGCGGGAAGGTGTCCGCAAAAATGACCTTGTCGCCTGCCAGGAAGAAGTTGCCGGGCGTCCAGTTGGCGGTGCCGTTTGTATCCCAGACGCCATTCGTCTGGGCGGACCAGAAACGCGCATTGTCAATGATCACCTGCAGCATGTTAAGGGCGGTGTTGTTGAACAATGTGGCCACGTAATTGTTAGCCCCGATGACGTTGCTGGTCAGCGACAAGTTATTGAAGTTCAGGCTGTTGAGTCCGCCGCTTCCGGTGTAGTTCAAGAGGTTGTAGGTGCCGAGAATGATGCCATTTGCACCGCCGATATCAGCGAGGGAGATGAAGCCACTGCCGACATTGAAAGTGCCCCCAGTGAGATTGATGGAATCGCCGATCAGAGGCGTGCCACCGAAGGTGCTGCCAAGCTGGAAGGCCAGCGTGCCGCCGTTCATGGCCAGCCCATTGGTGAAGGTAAGGGTACCGATGGCGGAAGGCGTTACGCCTGGGGCAACAATGCCACCCCCATTAACAGTAACCGGACCGCCAACACTGAAGGTGTCGCCGGTTAGGGTGCCTGCGCCAACGCCACCAACATTAAGAGGGCTGCTGGTGATGTTGGTGCCCAGGATAAGAGTGCTGCCGCCCTGAACTGTCGTGGAGCCGGTGTGAGTGTTCGTGCCTGTGAAGGTGAGCGTGCCGCCACCTTGTAGCGTGACGTTCAGATGGTCCTGATTCGCACCGGCTCCCCCGAATTTACCGGAATAGCTGGCCGTCCCTGACTGATTGAGGATAAGCGTGGAATTGGCGGCATTGCCACCTACCACCGTATTGCCAGCGCCGCTCCCGGTGGTGCTTAGGCCAGCAATGGTCTGGGAAATGGCACCGGTACCGTTGCCCACTTGCAAGACACCGCTGTCAGTCAAGTTGCCCAAAGTAACCGTCGTCGTGGACGGCAGGCGGTTGTTTCCGCCCGCGACGATAATGCTGCCATTTTGAATGGTCGTGGTTCCCCCGTACAGATTGGCGCCCGTCAATGTCTGTGCGCCAGTGCCGGTTTTAACCAAATTGATCTTGCCCACATAACCGGTGGCGCTCACACCGGGAGCCACGGTGAAGCCGTCCTGGATGATGCCGCTAAAACTGGCTGTAGCATTATTGTTGCCAACGGTGAGAGCGTTCGTGGCTGCGGCAGCGACCCACGCGGTCCCATTCCAGATAAGCCCCGGATTATTGGTGACAAAACCGCCCGAACTCGAATTCAAACCGTTGATCGCCTGGCTGAACCCGCCTATGTCCAGAATGCCCGGAGCGAGCACGAAGCCGGAACCGCCACTCGCCACACCCGTATTCGTTCCTGCAATGGTAACATCACCTTTCCCGGCACCGCTTGGTAAGGAGTTGGAAGCTCCGAGCTTCAAGGTGCCAGCACTGATAGTGGTCGCGCCGGTATAGGTATTGGCACCCGCAAGGATCTGCGTCCCGGAGCCGGTCTTGGTAAGTGCCATCACCTTGCCCGCGCCGCCATCCTGAATGACGCCGCCAAAGTGGTTAAGGCCGGTGGTGTTCACTCCCGCTGATGCAGAAGCCAGGGTATACGGAGCAAGGCCAGCGCTGTTGTTGCCTCCAACCGTCAGAGTGGATGTGCCTGCTACATTGCTCGTCACCACGCCGGTACCGGCGAGGCCGTCGATGGTTTCATTGAGGCCGTTCAAATCGAGAACGCCCTTGACCGCTTGATCGCCTTTGATGAGGACTGAGCTTATGTCAGAGATTTGATTGCCGCCGGTGCCAGAAATCACCACCGTTGGAGCGCTGCCTGCCGCCAGGGAGTCAATGATGAGAGCGGCACCACCCGCGAGGTCCACCGCGGAGATGGCAGAAGTGGAGATTTTGTTGAGAATCAAGGTGCCTGCAGCGACCTCAATGCTGAGGTTGG
>JAQGPI010000290.1 GCA_028293175.1 Verrucomicrobiaceae bacterium
GCCCAGGATGAAATTGTTGTTCAGCCCGCTCGCGGCGGTGATGATGGTGTAATTCCCGGCGGTGAGGGGAGTAGTGCCGATGCCATTGATCTGGATGGTGGCCTTGGCGGCGCCTACGGTCGCGGCTCCGGTAATGGCGAGCAGGTCCGTCGCTGTGGTGGCACCGCCGATGTCGAAGCTCAAGCTGGTGCCAGTGCCGCTGCTAGGCGCGAGTGTGGCTGCACCGGCCACATTCAACGTGCTGGTGAAGCCATCAGCCATAGTAAGCGCGGAAGCCGCATTGAGGGCAAGCGTGCTGCCGATGCTGTTGGAGGGGCCGCTGGCACTCTGGGTGACGCCAAACGTGGCACCCGTGACGCCCACTGCCGTGGCTCCCAGGCTGCCACCATTACCCAAAAGCAGGGAACCGCCGCTGACGGTGGTGGCTCCAGGATAAGTGCTTGCGCCGTAGAGCACCAGGGTGCCCGCTCCGGCTTTAGTAAGGCCAATGCCCGCCGCACCACTGATCACACCGCCAATCTTGAGCGTGCCGCCATTCACCGTCCAGGTGCGGGTCCCGCCATTCAGGTTCATCGTGCCGGTGCCCAGATCGAGCGTGCTGCCGCCCGTGCCCGTGTAGCTGTTGTTGCCGCCAAGTGTGTAGGCCGCGTTTGACAAGGTGTGCGGGGCGCCGCTGGTATTGTTGAGCGTCACGCTGGTGAGCGTGACGGTTGGACTGGCACCGAAGGCCGTGTCGCTGTTCACGTTGATAGTGCCTGCGGTCAATATCGTCGGGCCTGTGTAGTCATTCGTGCCGGACAGTGTGACCACAGCAGCGGCGTTGCTGATCGTGAGTCCCGCCGCGACGGTGTTGCCGAAGTTGTTGTTGTGGATGTTGCCGCTGATGACGGTGGCACCGGTACCGTTGAGGTTGAGCACACGACCTGTGGTGGTGTTGTTTTCCGCAAGATAAAGATCGCCAGAGAGAGTGGTGGTGGCGGTATTGTTGATGGTGAGCGAACGGGTGTTCGAGCCGGAACTGGTGACCGCACCGCTGAGTTCGAGGTTGTTCGAGCCGTTAATGATGAAGCTGCCGCCTATCGTGACGGCGTTCCCGACCTTGTTCGTGCCGCTGAGATCGGTGGTGGCCTGGAGATTGCCGGTGCCCGTGACGTTGAGGGTGCCAGTGCCGAGCGCTGATTTGTCACCCAAAGCGAGCGTGCCGGTGCCGCTGAAATTGACGCCACCGGTGAAGCTGTTGGTGCCAGTGAGAGTGAGGGTGCCTGCGGCACTCTTGTTGAGGGCCGCCCCTCCGTTGAGCTCCAGCAGGTTTTTCAGCGTGCCTGTGTTCCATGCCAGCGAGCCTGTGCCGCTGCCCACGGGAGCCGCAGCAGAACCAATGCTGAAGCCGCCCATGTCGAGCGTGCCGCCGCTCAAAGTGATCGTGGTGTTCTCGGTCCCGCCTGCGGCTGCACGGGTGATGTTTCCGCCGAGCGTGGTCGTGCCACCCGACAGCGTCAGTACGCCGGTGGAGGTGCTGAGCGGCGTGGCACTGGCCATCGAGACGCCGCCCGAAAAGGTGACAGCGCCGCCGCTGATCGCGATGGTGCCTAATGCCGTATCAGCCACGGAACTTGTGTTCGCCGACAAGATCACGCTATTGGCCACCGATACCGTGCCGCCACCGATATTGACCGTGCCGGTGGCATTGCCGGCCTGCCCAGCCGAGGCGTTGCTGGCAACGGTAAGCGTGCCGATGGTGCTGGCTCCATTCGTCCCTGCCGTTGTGGTCAGGTTCAAGATGCCAGTGGCGGTGCCTGCACCAGCGGAACCGTGGCTGGCGACGACGACAGCCGTGGCATCGAAGATGCCGTTATCGAAGGAAAAGGTGGGCGTCCCTGTTGTGCTGGTTGTCCGGTTGGCAATCGTGAGGGTGCTGATCAAGAGGTCCGCGCTGTGCCCGGTGCCGCGGAGATCGACGGAACTCGTCAACGCTGTGCCCGAACCCACGGCGGTGTTGACCATATCCACCGTGGCGCGGCCTGTACCCGCCAGGTTGCGCAGCTTCAAAGTCCCCGTTGCAGTGTTGAAATTGATATTGCCCGAGGACCGACCGATCGCGTTGGACCCCAGGATAAACGAGTTGGCATTGAGCTCATTGGTGCCGCTGCCCAACTTCAGGGTCATCGCGTTCTGCGTCTGACTGTCCATGGTGAACGTGGTGGCAAAGATGGTGCTGGTGGGCGGCAGGATCAAAGTCGATCCCGGTGTCACGATGGTGTTGCCGGAGGTGGCTTCACCGATGGTGAAGGTGCCGCTGCCCAAATTGGCGTAGAAGGTGCCAAGCCCGCTCATGTCAAGCGTGGTAGGATTGCCAACGTTGGCCGTGCCGCCGACGGCCACTTTGAAGGTGGTATTCGTGGGTGCACCCGCCGCGCCGACGGTGAATGTGCCGCCACCGGTCATGGTGAGGGCCGTGCTCGTAACGGGACCATTGGCGTTGAAGCCCACGCTGACGGCACCATTCACTCGCAACGTTTGGCTCGCGCCAATGGTGATCGTGTTCGCAGTGGCAGTACCCGTCTGCACAGTCATGGTGCCACCGAATGTCACGCTGCTGTTGCTCAAGTCGAGATTGGCCGTCGTGGTGCCGCCCGCGCTGGAGCCGAGGGTAAGCCCCCCGGTGAGCGCGATGGGGCTGGCGGTGGTGCCGCCGGAGATGATCGTGGTACCGCCTCCGAGGATGGTGGTGCCGGTGTAGTTGCTGGCGGCGGTGGTGCTCAGGCCGGACAGGGTGAGGTTGCCGTTGCCCAGCTTGGTGAGGCCTGAGGCAGCGGTGTTGTTCACGATGGCGGAGCCAATGGTGAGCCCGCCTGCGGTGTTGTTTTGCACGATGATCAGGTCCTTCGAGGCAGCGCCGGAGAGGGTTCCGCCGGTGATCGTGGTGAGGTTCGCACCGACGTTGCTGGTGACGAGGATGCCGCCCTGGATCGTGTTCGTTCCAGCGGCAAGTGTCACGGTATTGGCTGCTGCAGCATTGAAGCGCACGGAGTTGACGTTCGCGGCGGTGTAAGCGGTGCCGTTGCTGCCGGTCACATCCATGTTCTTGCCCGCCGTCCAGGTGCTGGTGCCAGTCGGCGTGTAGGTCGCCACGCCCACATTGCCTGCGGAAGCCTTGACGAAGTCCGTGTTGTTCAATGTCGCGCCAATGAGGATCGCATCGCTGCCGGAGCCGACAATATTGGCGGATGGTGCATTCGCGAAGGCGACGTTGAACCCTGTCTGCGTGTTGATATTGACGAGGCCACCGGCGGCGTGCGTGAAATTGGTCGCGCCTGTGGCAGTGAAAGTGAGCGTATTGGTGCCAGTGGCCGCATTGGTATTGATAGTGCTGAGGCCCACGCCGCTGGCCAGAGTGTTGAAGGACTGGGCATGGGTGCCTGCTGATCCTGCGGCAAGCTGAAAGGTGCCTCCATTGAGCGTCAGCGTTGTGGCGGCTTTGACGCGGTTGGTGATGCCGTCGTTGTTAGTCGCGGTCGTGGTGTCGCCATCAATGAACAAACCGTTAGTGTTCACCGTAAGGACGGAGGTGCCGCTGATGGCTCCTGTAGTGCCGGTGAGGTGCACTGTGCCGCCTACGTTGACCGTGGTGGCACCCGTGTAAGTGTTGGCGCCAGCCAGCGTCGCCGTGCCGCCTACGACGAGCGAGGCCGCCCCAGGACCAATGATGCCCGTGGCGCTTTCTGTGAGCGTACCGCCGGTGACAGTGATGGCGGAACCGCCGGTAATGGAACCAGCCAGTGACAGGGTGCCGCCTGTGATGACAAAGGAGGTGTTGCTGGTGATGGAACCAGTGATCGAGAGTGTGCCCGCAGAGACGGTGGTGACACCCGTGTAATTGTTCCCCAGACCGGCGAGCACCCAGGTGCCGTTGCCGCTCTTGGTCAGAGCTAGGCCTGAGCCGGTGCCGTTCCCCAGGACGCCGCTGATGGTGTTCGCATTGGTGTTGCTGCCGGCCAAGGTCAGGGTGGCACTACCCGTTGCTCCCGTGATCGCCCCACCGAATGTGAGCGTGCCAGCGCCCGCTCCGATGCCATTGGCACTGTTGTTCGTGAAGGTGTAAGTGCCAGCGGAGGTTTGGATTTCCAGAGGGGCATTGATCGTGATCTGGGCGTTCGTCGCTGTGAGTGTTGCCGGAATTTGAATGGTGCCCGCAGTGGTTAACAGCAGCTTGTTACCCGCGGTGCTACCAATGACATAATTACCGACCGCCGTGTCGAAGGTGAGGCTTCTAAGGTTGCGGCCTGCATCGATCACGATGGGATTGCCTATTGTCCCGAAGGTGCCCAACGCAGTGTTGAACGTCGCTGTGTCGGTATTGGTTGTGCCCGAGAGGACACCTGGAACAATGCCACCAACCCAGTTGGAAGTGGTCCCCCAGCTACCATCGACGGTGCCGGTATTGAGCCATGTGCCGCTCGCGGCATTCACGGAAGACCAGCCGCAAAAACAGCTTACTAGCCATACCCAAAGCGGCAGGCGCTTTTGCAAACAACGAAAAAAGATCAATGAACCAGGGGCAAGGCGACGCATAGTGGGACCGGTAGGCGCATGCTAGGGCAATTGGAGCGAGAGAGCCTTTGATTGCGAGACAATGCGGGACAGTTTGGCTGTTAGTCTAAAGAGGCATCGAAGTCCACAAGGGACCTGGAGCCACAGGAAAGCGCAGGCGGGTGAAGCTGTGTAAGTGGTGGTAATGGGAGACCTTGATACGAACAAGATGAACCGGCGTACGCACTCGGTGTGAAGATCACCCCACAATACTCCATCCCCCATCCCGGAAATCCACGCGTGCTGGAGCCTTTCCGAGAAGTATGCTTGCGGAGTTTCACGTCCTTGAGGCGCGACAAAGGCCCCTAGCTGGCGGTCACCAGCAGGGAGGCCGACGGTCAGCACCGGACAAAGCACTGCCTTTTATCAACTGATTTAAGGGAACCCTGCCAAAGATTGCAGCCATCAGGCGAAGATCTCGCTCACCACCGAGCCTGCCACATCCGTAAGTCGGAAGTCGCGGCCGGAGTAGCGATAGGTGAGGCGTTCGTGATCGATGCCCATGAGCGCCAAGAGGGTGGCGTGGAGGTCATTGGTATGCATCTGGCCGCTCACCGCCTTAGTGCCAAATTCATCAGTGGCACCATAGGTGAACCCGGCCTTCACACCGGCGCCCACCATGAACATGGGGTAACCGGTGATGTTGTGGTCACGCCCATCCTGCCCCTGGCAAGTCGGCAAGCGGCCAAACTCGGAGCCAAAGAGCACGAGTGTATCACGGAGCAGGCCGCGCTGATCGAGGTCGGCGAGCAAGGCGGCGGTGGATTGATCGACGGCGGCGGTGCGCTCGATGAGACCCTTGTGCAGGTTGTTGTGATGATCCCAGCCAGGGTGGCAGATTTCCACGAACCGCACACCGGCTTCGCTCAAACGACGCGCCATCAAGCACTGGCGGGCAAAGGAACCGGCAGCGCCGTCCTTCACGCCATAGGCATCGCGGACGTGCTGCGGCTCCTTGGAAATATCTAGCAGCTCCGGCACCTTGTCCTGCATGCGGAAGCCGAGTTCATAGGAGCTGATGACGCCCTCCACTGGATCAGGCGCACCGGGCGAGGCGGCCAGATCGCGGTTCATCGACTGGATCAAATCGAGCTGCCTGCGCTGCAAAGCCGAAGCGCTGGCGGCTTTCAAATTCGGCACATAGCCCTCATCACTGATGCGGCTGCCCTGAAAATGCGCGGGCAGAAAGGCACTGCCATAGTTCACGGCACCGCCGAAATTGGGCGATGGATTGATGGTGATGTAGCCCGGCAGATCCTGGTTTTCCGTGCCCAGGCCATAGAGCAGCCATGCGCCCATGCTGGGGCGCGTGAGCGCCGCTTTCGCGCTGCCGGTGTGCAGTTGCACCACAGCCTGCGGATGCGCGGGTGTATCGGTGTGCAGGCCGCGCAGCCAGCACATTTTGTCAGCATGCTTGGCGATGTTGGGCAGCAGTTCGGAGAACCATGAGCCGGTCTCGCCGTACTGGCTGAACTTGAACTTGGAAGCCGTGAGCGTGCCGCCGCCCACGCCCGACTTGCCATCCTGCTTCACCAGCTCAGGCTTGTATTCCATGGTGTCCATCTGCGACATCGCGCCCTCCATGAAGACGAAGATGATCTTCTTCGCTTTGGCGGAGAAGTGCGGCTGCTTGGGCAGCAGAGGATTAATGGAATCGCCGCCGCCGATCGCGGAGGCCTGATTCAAGCCTAACAATCCGCTTAGCGCCAAATGGCCGAAGCCAGCGCTGGAGGAACGAAGCAGGGAACGACGAGAAAGAGGAAAAGGCGACATGGGAAAGGAAGAAGAAATCAGCGGACGAAGCGGAATTCAGCGGAGGCGTAGAGAGCTTGGGCGAGGCTCATCCAGGCGGCGACTCTGGCGTTCTTGGGCACGACAGGGGCTTCTTTCACCGCTTCCACGGTGCGGTCCACGTCATCAGGATTGGCGGGCACCGCGGCGGCGGCATTGCCCGTCTCTGTGGTGTCTGCTTGCGCCAGCTCCACCTTGGCGACCGGGGCGTTGTCCGGCTCCCCGGTATAGCCCGCCTCGTAGTCGCGCAGGAAGGCGGCAGTGCGGTCGATTTCACCCTGGCTCGGTGCGCGGCCCAGGATGCGCAGGTAGAGCTGGCGTGCCCATTCGGCGTCGGATCGCTCGTTCTTGTTAGCCACTTCGTCGGCAATAACCAGGGACTGCTGGCGCACGAAGGTGGAATTGAGCAGGTACAAGGCCTGGCTGGGCACGGTGGTCGAGTCGCGCTGGCCGGTGACCAGCGATTGCAGCACCGGATCAAACGGCTCGAGCGCCTTGGGCACTACGCCGCGCAGCAAGGGCAGATAGACACTGCGTGCCACGCTGGCATCGGCTTTCTCATGAATGGTGTGAGCTTCCGCGCCATTGTCGCGCATCTCGATCATCTTCAATTCCTTGGCGGGCGAGCCTTCCACGGGGCTGGTTTCCAGACGCCCGGCGGAGGCGAGCATGGCATCGCGAATCTCCTCCGCATCGAGGCGGCGCGGTGAGTGACGCCACACCAGATGGTTGGCGGGGTCGTGCTCCTTGCTGGCCGCAGCCACATCGGAGCCTAACTGGTAGCTGCGGGTAAGAACCAGCGAGCGCACGAGTTTCTTCATCGACCACTGGTTGCGGACGAATTCACCGGCCAGATAATCGAGCAGTTCGGCATGGGAAGGCTTGTCGCCATTGATGCCAAAGTTGTCCACGGTGGAGACCAGGCCCTGGCCGAAGAGATGCTGCCAGATGCGGTTTGCCATCACGCGCGGCGTGAGCGGATTCTGCGGGCTGGTGAGCCATTGAGCCAGTTCCAGGCGCCCGCTCTGGGCGGGATTGACCTGGGGGGCGCCGGGGACGGCGAAGGTAGTGAGGAAGCCGCGCGGCACGGTGGGGCCGATGCGCTCGGCTTCGCCACGGATGCGCACTTCGGTATCCGCAATGACCTTGGCCTCGCGCACGCCATGCACGGCAAACCCACGCGCGGCGGGATCGGTGAGCTGGAGCAGATCGGCCTGTGCCCTGTCCAATTTTACGCGCAGGGCACGCTGCTTGGGCCGCCCATCGGGGCCCTTGGCAAGGCCTTCCGTCGTGCCACGAAGTTCCTCAAAGGCCTTCTTGGCCGTAGCGGCCTTGACTTCCGCTTTCGCCACTTCCTCAGCAGGTGCCGAAGGGCCTCCGGAGGCAAGCTTCACCAGCATCTTGGGATCATAGTAATCGAGGCCGCCGCCGCCCATCTTGTTGCGCACGCCAGCGCAGTCATCAGTGCTGGTGAAGATGCCTGCGAGCGCATAGTAGTCCGTGACGGGGATGGGGTCGAATTTGTGATCGTGGCAACGCGCGCAGCTCACCGTCAGGCCCAGCACGGAGCGGGTGACGGCATCGATCTGCTCATCCACATTGTCCATGATGAAGCGGACCTTGAAGCGCTGGTTCACATCCTTCACACCGAGCGCGAGGAA
The DNA here is from genome assembly GCA_028293175.1 of Verrucomicrobiaceae bacterium. Classification (GTDB taxonomy): domain Bacteria; phylum Verrucomicrobiota; class Verrucomicrobiia; order Verrucomicrobiales; family Verrucomicrobiaceae; genus CAINXC01. The sequence goes on from JAQGPI010000290.1 coordinate 8,043, forward strand.
GCCTGTGGCGGTGAGCAGGCGGTCACGCTCATCGGGTGTTTTGGCGGGCAGCAAATCACCGGCGATCTGCTCCTGAATGAAGCGGTCAAAGGGCACATCACGGCGCACGGCATCGAGCACGTAGTCGCGATATTTCCAGGCGTGCGGATACGGAATATTTCGCGAGGGGCCGGTGGATTCGCCATAGCGGGCGACATCCAGCCAGTGCCTGCCCCAGCGCTCGGCGAAGCCCTGTGAATCAAGCAGGCGGTCCACCACGCGGGCAAAGGCATCTTTGGATGTATCTTGCAAAAACGCATCAATTTCCGCCGGTGTGGCGGGCAGACCGGTGAGGTCATAGGTCACGCGGCGGATCAGCGTGAGCGCATCGGCATCAGCGACCGGAGCGAGGCCGCTGGTTTCCAGTTTGGAGAGGATGAAGCGGTCCACATCATCGCGCGGCCAGGCGGTGTTTTTCACGGCTGGCACGGCGGGGGATTTAAGCGGCTGCCAGGACCAGTGTTCGGCCTTCAGCTTCTCAAAATCTGGACGCACGCGACCGATGGAGGCGGGGATCTTTTCACGCGGCCAGGCCACGCCGTTCTTGATCCAGGTAGAGAGGTCGGCAAGCTCGGCAGCGGTGAGCAGGTCGCCCTCCTTGGGCATGCGCTTCTTGGCGTCGGCGTGTGTGATACGCTTTAGTAGAAGGCTGTTCTCCGGTTCGCCCACGACGATGGCCGGACCTTCCTCGCCGCCTACCAGCAGGCCATTGCGGTCATCCACGCGCAGTCCGCCCGCCGGTTTGGTATCCGCCGAATGGCAGGCGTAGCAATGATCGGCGAGGACCGGACGGACCTTCTTTTCGAAGAACTCAAGCTGGGCTGGGTCCTGCTCTACAACAAGCGCGGCAGAGAGGATGACGGGGACGGCGGCGGCGAGAAGCAGGGCCGACAAAACGACGGAGGAGGGTTGCACGAAAACAAGAAAGACGAGTGGCGAAGGCCTCCGGATTGCCGGTTGGCCTGCCAAGAAAAAAAGCGTGGAACGCCTCCCAAATGCTGGGTGGGCCCGAAGGGGTGAGACTGAATCAACTCAATACCACCTTAAGTCAATGCATATTCAATCAGTATGATATAAAAATGATCTCGTGCACGTGCTTGCGATCTTGAGTGATAATCTCGTCAAACCGTTCAAGGCTGACCCTTCATCCGGTGCCTGTGTCAGCATCGATCAAAGCGTTGTTCATGGCAGCGGCCGCCAAAGTGCCTTGAGCCACGGCGGCAATGACGAGTTGCTGGCCTTGTCTGGTATTGCCTGCGACATAAAGGCCGGGAACAATAGTCTCGCCGCTATCTCCGCATTGCAGACATCCGTCCTCCATAGAGATTTCGCAGCCCAGGCCTTCTGCCAATGAAGTTCGCTGGCATTGCTTGGGCATGAGGAATAAAGCATCTCGGGAAAGAAAGCCTCCGCCTGCGAAATTTATGCCTGTGAGTTTTTCTTCCTCGTGCTCAAGGCTAAGAAGGTGGCGGTCGTCGATCACAATCCCCAGCCTTTCCAACTCCTCCCGCCTGCTAGCAGGCCACGCCGGTGGCCCATCTGTGCAAAGAACTAGATTTTTGCTCCATTGGAGCAGTTCTATTGCGAGATTTGCCGCAGGCTCGTCGCGCCCATAGATAGCCATCGCCTGCCCACGGCACTCCCAACCGTGGCAGTACGGGCAGCTATGCACCGATTTGCCGTATAACTCGCCAAATCCTTTTATTTCCGGCAACTGGTCTTCAAGACCGGTCGCCAGCAAAAGCAGTCTTGCAATGATTGCCTCGTCGGA
>JAQGPI010000313.1 GCA_028293175.1 Verrucomicrobiaceae bacterium
GTATTGGTCCGCATGCGGACCTTGGTTCTGCCGCGAGAGCCCTGGGTGACCTGGGGATCACGAGCCATGTAGTACCAGCCGCGGGCGATGGTGAATCGAGGTGGATTGAGCATAAAGGTGTGTGTGAGTGGAAGGCTCAGGCTTGGGGAGCAGGCTCCAATTCAGGGGTGAGCACCGGCACCTGGCGCAAGCGCAGCTGCACGGCGGCGGAGTCGAGCACGCGCAGCCAGTGGTTCACATCGGCGGCGTGCACGCCCTGGGTGCTGGCGACCTTGCTGCCATCGAGCTCCAGATAGCCGCGCGTCTGCATGCCGCTGAGGCCTGGGACGGTGGAAGCTTCGGTGGTGAGGATGAGTCGATGCATGGGAGGGGGAGGCGGTGATGGGATCAGTTGGCGGCGAGCGCGGCCTCTTTTTTTTGTAGAAGCCACTGGTAGCCAGCGAGGCAGGCGCGGGCGTCTTGCCCCGCATCGTGAACGGTGGGACGGCTGCCAACGGGCCAGTGGCCGCAGAGTTCGCCGAGACGGGCAAGGCTGAGGGAGCCAGCGGGGAGCTGCCCGGCGTCCATGAGCTCGCCCATGAGCATCATCGAGCAGCGCCAGGCGTAGCGGCTGGGGAGGTTGATGTCACAGACGCGGGCGGCTTCCTCCAGGAAGGGGCGGTCGAAGCCTGCGTTGTGGGCGACGAGGCGGGCGTCCTTTTTTTGCGAGAAGAGCATCTGAAGCTCGGAAGCGAGGAGCAGCATGGCCTGCCTCAAAGGGACGGCGTTGCGCTGCTCCCACAGCAGCGGGGTGTAGCCGTTGAGTTTCGCCGCCTCGGGATCGATCAGGCGGTCTGGCTGAGGCAGGATATGCAGGGTGAGCGGCAATTCATCCCAGGAAGGGACGACGCTGATGGAGAGCAGGGCGTGCAGGGAAGGGTAAAGGCCCCCGGTTTCGGTATCGATGGCGATGATGTCGTTCATGGGAGGCAGGTGAGGGGTTGAAGAGGTGCGGTCATTGGTGAAATTTTGTCTGGGCATGAATGGATTATAAGAATGAGAGCGCAGCGCGCCGCCGACCCCCTCCCCCCCTCCGTCGTGGGACCTCCGCCAGCCCCCAGCAGCCCCTGCCACCGGTCCCAGCCGCGCGCCCATTGTGTTATGCAAAGCGTTATATAACCCCGTTTACCCAGGCAATACCCGCCAAAACAGAAGATAGAATATCCCTCGCACCAGGGAAGCTCCAACGCACCGCCAGTCCCCGCCAACGCAACGCCGCCCCGCGACATCCCCCACATTTTCCCGCCCCCACAACCCATTCCAGCCACCTCCGTAGACACATTAGCAGCCCTCCGCTGGGTCACAACGCCAGCCAGCGCCGCCACACAGCGCCCAGCCAGGCTCCACAGTCCCAGCCAGCAGCCCAGCGCCCGCCTCATGCCATCCCTGCCAGTCATCGCGACGCACCTCCCCTGTTCCGCTTGCCAAAAAAAAGAGAAGACCGCCCGCACACCTTCGCCCACGCCGGCAGCTCAGGCGGTGCACGCAGCACATCGATCACCGGGATCAGCCGCCTGCCCAGCTTCATCTCCGATCTCAGCACCCGCTCCCCGTTCGGCCCCTCCAGCGCCAGCCAGCCCCGCACCGTCGGCTCAGGAGCGCACAGATACCGCGCCGCCTGCGCCACCGTACACGGCGGATCACCAAACGGCAGCGGCAGCAGGAACGCCTTCAGCGCCCGTCCCGGCAGGCTCCACACACCGTCTTCACAGTCCGCCCCCGGGAAGTCCTCAGGGCACGCCTCCAGCGCCAGCCGCAGCCGCTCCGGCTCATCACCGCAGCCCAGCAGCACCGCCGCCTCCTCCAGCGAGTACCAGCGGCCCACCGTCGCCTTTCGGCCACGTGAGCGCTTCACCGCAGGTTCTGGAGTCATCGTGTTCATCGTCAGATTTGTAAAAAAGAAAGTCCGCCCCCTCTCAGCCAGCCGCACACGCCAGCTCCCCACCCACAGGCCGCCGTTGACGCTCCATTCTGCCGAGCAGCTCCGCCAACTCCCGTTCCGCCTGCCCGTACGCCACCGCCGCCAGCCGCGCCTGCACCAGCCCCTCCGTGATCAGCGCGTAATTCGGCACCATCTGCTCCGCCTGATGCCGCAGCCCACCACCCGCCACCTCCACGTCCTCAGCCGCCGACAGCATCCGCTTCCGCGCCAAATCCATCCGCACAGCGATCGACAGCAGGCTCATGGCAGTGCCGCTCCTTTCAGCTTGGCAATAAAGGATGCGATGCGCTGGTCGAAAGAATCAGCTTCCTTGAGTTGCTTCTCAAGCCAATGTGCAGCCTCCCCAATCAGCGCCCTCTGAGCGATGGTCTCGCGTTCGAGTGTGCGGGCGAAGCTCGCGTGCACCATGCTTTGTGCTTCAGAGCCGCAATTACCGAATGGGACATATCGAGTAACAGCAGCAGCATCAACCCTCGGCGTCGGCACATCAACGCTGGCGGGCTCATCTTCGTGCATCTTGTCCCATGCCAACTCAGCTCCGGACAAAGGCTTTTCCTCCCCGGCAGCGGGCTCAGTATCATAGCCCTCCCATTTGCCAATCGTCCGCAGGAAAGCCTCAGCCAGCTGCGCCACCGTAGCCGTCAGCAGCTCATAGAGTCCTGGCCACGCAAGCGATGGTGCCCCTATCGTCTTCGGGTCATAGCCCTCGATGCGGTGAGGCTTAACGATTTCACAAAGGATGTCCGCAAACAGATCCATCTGCAGCCCCGACAGCGAGCAAATCGCCTCATGCATCGCATTGCGGTCTTCTGTGTAGAGGGGTGTTGGCGCTCGCTCCTTCGTGACTCCATCCACTTCCCGCCGTGGGCTCACGAGGCGATTTGCTTCCTCCAAAGTGTAGCGCCCGGCCTCGCTGATACGCGAGGTGTAGCCCTTCGAGTCTGGGCGCCAGTAGTAGCCCCGCTTAATGAGCAGCCATTGGTCACCCAATCCCGTAAAGTCCGCGATTGCGGCATTGATCGCCTCCGGTGTCATAGCGAGTCCCCGCCCTCCTGTTTGAGAGCTTGAAGGCGCTCCACGCGCCCCTTGGTTTTCCCCGCCTCGTGAACTGACTTCGCGACATTGACCGGGTAAGCGATCAGCCCGCCAATCAACTGGCCCGCGCCCCCAAGGGTCGGAGCCTCGCATGAGGCGAGGATGAGACAGAGCGTTGTCAAGATAGGCCTCATACCGCCTCCGAGCCCTCCCGTGCTTCAAGGACCGCCTTAGCAGGGCCCCACACGCTCCCCGGCTGGCCAGACTCATTGCTGCCCGTACAGGCCTGGCCATGATCAGTCGCATGCGGGCACCGCTTATTGCCGCAGATACCGCAAACGACCATGCGCCCACTCCGCAAACACAGCTCCAAGCCCGCTTCTCGTGCCTCTAGGCATACCTGGCAGCCACATAGGTGCCTTTCCTCCACAGCAGCGGTAAGCGGCGTCGGCGCATCAACGCTGGCGGGTTCAGTAGTCCGGGAATTCCGGACTACTGGCTCAACCGTTAGGGAATCCTGAACAGGTGCTTTCCGCTTCTTCGATCCACCACAGGCGGAGCAGGCGCGCTCATAGGGGCCGCTTTGGATTTCTTCCGTGCCATGCCCGCAGCATTGAGGGCAGTCCCTTTCCTCCCCGGCAGCGGGAGAAGGGGCGGGCTGGCCATCATCGCGATTAGCCAGTTTCCACTTTACCGATTCCACAACCCGATCAGGCGATGTGCCTTCGCCATCCGAGGGGTCATAACCGCAGAGAATGCAGATCGAACGCAAGGCTTCCTCAGCCCTTTCCAATTCCTCATAGACCTCGCCGTATTCGCGATGGCTTGTAGTCGCTTTTTTCACCGCCTCATCCCGCTGGAGGGTGAGGGCTTGGATTTGTGCAACTAACGGCTGAGTGAGCAGGTCAATACCGTCTGAGATTTTCTTGCGAAACACCTCAGGATCGACGCGATCTGCATTGTACCCACCAACCGATAGAGAGCAGGCAAGCTCGCGGAGAACGCCCTCAAGATCAGATATCTTTTGGTCGGTGATTTCCGCTCTGAGTTGCAGCTTGTTGCGAGCGTCGTCCCGCTCATGCTGGAGCGATTGATTGCGCTCCTGCGATTCTTGAAGCTGGAGGGAAAAAGCCTCGACCTCCCCCGCCAGCTTGGCGAGTTCTGCGGCGTGGTAGTCGCGCAGGTTGCCAAGGTTCCGCTCGGCATACATCTCGAAAAGGTCATGAAGCCTCCGAAGCTTTGTTGAATCTACGGCTGCATCTACGCTGCCGATAGCCATCATCAGTTCGCCCGTATTAGGCAGCACGGTTACAACATCCTCATCACTAGGCCCATCCGTCACCCCAGGGAGGGCGGAGCTGTGGGCGGCGATGGCGGCTTGCGCGTATTTTTCATAGAAACCTTTAGTTTCATCTGATGCCGCGCTCCACGGTGAGGCTTTTCCGGGAAAGAGTTTACCGAACTCTTCGAATAAAGCCTGTCCAGGCGTCAGCACCTCCCCGGCCGCTGTCGTATCAGTACTCATGGCGGGTCCGAGCCCTCCATGCGCAGATCCACCCCAGGCCCACGCAGCCCCCGGTCACGCCGCTCGCAAAACCCCAGCCACCACGTGTCCGAGGCCCGCAGATTCAGCCGCAGCGCCACAATAAACAGCCAGCCCATCAGCGGCGTGCCCACGCACAGCCCCAACGCGCACCAGCACCAGACAAGAGGGGAGGAATCAGTCATAAGTAAAATAATGAAGTGTAATACAACCTATTAGACGCCATCACCCGCCGCGCACTCCGCCGCAGGCACCTCGTAAGCCCTCGCCCACCAGTCCTCAGCCCCAGCGAGCGATGAATACTCACCCTTCGGCCAGTAATTCAGGCACTCCGCATCCACCTCCGCGATCACGTACGGCAGCGTCGAAATCTCCCGGCGCATCCCCAGCACCGCCCAACCGCCCGAAGCCAGCCAAGCCGTCGCCAGCGCCTCATTCAGGTCCAGGCCGTTCATCACCGCATTATGACGGAAGGCCGGCCGCTCCGCAGCAGCAGCAGCCCCAGGCAGCACCGAATCCACCATCATCCCCACCAGGATCACGCCACCACCCCGCTTTCCACCGTAGCCAAGGGTTTATTAACCGTCAGGATGATCGTCTTGACCTGGGTGCCGCTGGCACGGAAGGCACCCGCAGGCACCTCTTCAACCGAATGGTCCAAGCCAGCGAGCAGCTGCTGAAAGGCTGGACGGCTAGTGTTATTCGCCATGATCGCCACCAGTCGCCCGCCTGGGCACAGGAGCTTCAAGGCATGCTCCACGTGCTTCACATCCTGGTTCTTGGTGAACGGCGGATTCATCACAATCCGGTGCCACAACACACGGGCGTTAGTCGGGTCCACCTTCAAAAAGTCCCGCAGCGAGACGTCGCAATTCGGTATCGCCAATAGGTTGGCGACCTCTTCCGGATTGATCTCCACCGCCGTCACATACTTGGCACCCGCCTCAAGGCACGCCTTCACCAATGCACCAGATCCCGCCGATGGCTCCAGCACAGCCTTACCTTCCACCTGGGCCATTGCCGCCACCTTGGCCGCAAGCTCCGGCGGCGTATAGAAAGCCTGCAAAGACTTCTTCTTGCTACACGCATGATCTATGACCTTACCCGTTTGGAGTGCCATTCCCAACGCCTCGCGGGCATCGATGGGAAAGACGTGAAACTGACCCCTCTTATTCCATTTACCGCCAGCCGCTTCCAGCGCCTTGTTCACCGCAGCATACGCCTTGGGATGAAGCCGCCCTGGTGGCAGCGTCACCGATGATGCCGTAATGGTGGAGCGCTCCAGAACGGAACGCACTTCCGGTGTCAGTTGCACACATACACCACCCGCCTCAGCCGGTCTTCTCTCAGTCATCTTCGCAGCACTCATGCTACCGCCCTCCCTCTTGAGTCCATTGCAGGCACCCCATTACCAGCTTCACGCGCTACAAGCTGCCCGGGCCATGAAGTCCGGCAGCGTGTACCAGGCGCTTGCGCAGCGCCACAGTCAGCAACAGAGGGCCTGCAAGGGAACCAAGCAGGGGAAGGGAGGAAAAGCAGGGTCAAAAACAACGTCTTCATGGCTCTATCAATCGTTAACAAAGTGTCTCACAATCTCCGAATGAGAGCCCAGGGCCGCCGCGTGAGAGCGGCCCCGGGCCAGTATTGTGCGGGGCGTTGCGCGCCAGCCCGCCGTCATCACCACCTGCTGCCGGTCAGCCAGTGAATGAAGGCGGCGGGCTCAAGCCCTCCTGGGGATCTTGCGGATATAGTCGTGGGGTTTCATGGCTTCGGGGGGAAGGGGACGAGAAAGTTCAGGGTTCCCGGTTTCAGGATGAGAAAATCAGGCAGCCCGCAGCGCCGGATTGTTGCGCCACGCACGGCGGCGCTGAGCTTGGTTCTTCAGCGTGCGGCGCAGGCTCGTTTTGCCCCGATGGCGTTTCGGCTCATCGGACAACGCGGCGCCCACGTTGCCCACGGCTTTCATGGCGGCGTGGCCATTCGATGAAGCCATGGCGAGAGCAGCCGCGAGAAAGGCAGCAGCGAAGTTTGAGCGTCGTGTAAACATAAGGTGAAATCAGGGTAAGGATCAAATCAGGCCGCCCGCTGAGGCACAGCCGAGCCAGGGGCAGGGGAAGGCGTAGGAGGAAGAGGCCTGCGCCTGTCCAGGTAGTCACGGCTCGCCACCAGCAGCAGCCGCTCCAGCGGCATGTCCGCCTCCAGCGTCAGAGCCGTCAGCTCCCGCAGTTCTTCCGTGGTCAGTCCATCGGAGAGGTTGAGTTTGAGGTTTGCAGTCATAGGCTCCGAATCGGATACTTATTGGCCTATAATTGCTCCGATTCGGAGATAAGCAACAAAATAGTTGTCCGCATCGGATAAAAAGCTTATCCATTATTCACAATGACAGGTCCCCAGCTACGAGCCCTCCGCGAATCACGCGGCCTCACCCGAAAGGAATTCGCGGATCAACTCGGCGATTGTACCGCATCCACCCTCAATAAGTGGGAGGCCGGAATCCATGCCGTACCTGCCTGGGTGGAGGAGCGCGCATATCGGGAGGTGGAGATTGCCCTGCCATTGCAGGATCTACATGCACTCCTCGATGTCGCCCGCGATGAAGGCGTCACCTTCCACCAGATACTCGCCCAGGCCGTGCGCGAGTACATCGCCCAACGCCGCGCCCCCTCCGTCATCCCATTCCCAGCGTCCACCGCCAAGACCCCTGTATCAAAGCCTGATACACCCCATCAGCTCGCCCGCGTGGCCGAAGACGCTACCCAATACGAGGAGGTGGACCTGGATGCCACCGCTGCCGACGTCGCCCTGGTGAACGCCGCAACCCAGGGTCAACGCGCAAAGGCAGTGATGGCCAAGCACGGCAGCACACCGCCAGCCGCCGCGCCCAAGCCCTGAGCCGCCCCAGCAGCACCGAGCGCCAGCACCGCCCCCGCCGCAAGGCCCAGGCCTTCAATCGTGCCAGCAGCACGCTCGTAATGCGCACCCGAATCCGCAGGCAAGCGCAGCCCAGGATCTTCAGGGAACCACCGAAAGGGAGCTGACTCAGCCGGGAGGAAGCGGTCAATTTCATCTCCGCAATGTGCCCAGGGAAAATCAGTACTAGCAATCTTAATTGCTAAAACTTATTCACAGTCAGTATGACCAAATAGTCATGTAATGCCCTGGCATTTCCCACGTACCGCGCCCGCGTTGTATGCATTTCCCATACAAAACACTCGGCGACAACCGGCAAGAGTGCATATTAATACTGCCGCTCATTCCCATGAGCGACTCCCGATCCTTCCCCATCCGCATCCCCGTCGAGCAGGATCAAGAGCTGGAGCACGCCACCCGCAAGCTCAAGAGCAACAAGCAGGCCACCGCCCGCCTCGCCATGGACATTGGCCTCCTCCACCTCCGCCGCATCAAGTACCACCTCCCCGCCGCCGTCCTCGATGCCAGCGCCGCCGTCCCCCAGCGCAAAGCTACGAAGAAGTAGGGAACCACCGCCGTGGCAAGGGCAGTTGCAGGATGCCATCGTGATTGTAGAAGGCGCTGTGCGGCGGCACCTCACCCCGACGGTACAGGCGCAGAAAATCCTCTTTCGGCGTGCTAAAGCGATAACTCAAATCAGTAGCCGCACACTCGTGGTAGCGCGGAAACCACACCACCAGGTCCGGCAAAGCCTCCTCATCTAAAGCTACCGGGACCTTGATGCGCTCCCGCTCCGCCACAACGCCCCACCATCTGCCCAGGAGCAGGAACGGCCCGGCCACCAGGATGAATTGCAAGAGGCTCATAGTATAGCACACCGTCTCACTTCATCACGCAGACCGAGCACCGCCCCAGGTCCCGAGCGCAATGGCCGCAGGCCGAGCAGTCCGCACAGTTCAGGCACTTCTCAGCGTACGGCATGCAGGGCCCGATGCTGCCCTTCTTCTGCAAGGCAGTACCCGCAACCCCGCCCGCAGCGATCAACGTAAGCAAAAGCGCCAGTTTCATCACCCGTATTCACCATGAAACCCCGCCCCCGTCAATAAGCAAAATGGCCCGTGGCGGCCCCGCCACCCGCCGGAGGCATCATGAATTGACGAATGGAACAATCCGTCAATCAGCCCTCGAGCTCCCGTTCCACGCGCCCCCAGTTCGTCGTCATGTCCTGCAATCCACCCGGGCACAAGGGCTCCGGCAGGGCAGGGGAATGATACACCAGCGTCGTACCCCCGATCGTCAGCTCCAGCGTGTACGCCGCCCGCTTCGCCGCCTCGTGCACATCCGTCAGCAGGCGCTGCAAGCCATAGCTGCCCGTGCGTCCCCGCGCCTCCTCTACCCGGTGACCCTTCGGAAACAGCGGGCACTTGCTCAAGTCCCACCATTCCCCCGTCCCGCACCGAACCTTGAAAGTGATAGCGTCCATTGTTCTAATGAACACTATTTCTTCGCAGTCGCAAACCAAAACCGGCCCGTGGGTGCCCACCCACCCGCCGGAGGCATCAGCCCCTCCGTCCATCAACTATCAGCCATCAACTCTCAACTCCGCAGGATCACCCCACCGCCATCCGCAGCCGCCGCGCCGGGGCCTTCGGTCCCAGCTCCGCGTCCGTTAGCTGACGGCTCGTGCTCTTCGGATCGATGTAATAGCCCTCCGTCGTCTTGCGATCACCGTGCCCCGCCATCACCCGCGCCGCCTCCACGTCCTCCACCGCAGCGCGCACCGTCAGCGCATTCTTGCGCAGCAGGTACGAGGCATGCGCCCCCTCCGGCACGAACTGGCGGATCCACTGGTTCACCACCCGCTGCAGCTTGATCGCATGCGTCACGCACTGATGACCGAAGATGCTCCAGCCCGGATGCTTCAATTGATCAATCACCGCCACCACATCCGCAGGCAGTTCCAGCGCCCGCACCTGTGCCGAGCGCCAGGCCTTCAGCTTGAACGCCTTGCCCAGGTACTCATACGCCAGATCAGGCCGCCCCGAACCATCCCCCAGTTTCGGCCACTGATCCATCGGCAGCGCCGGGCGGTTCCTCACCACCAGCAGCACCCGCCCTTCCTCATCCACCTCCAGCCAGTCCTCCCGAATCCGCAGCTGCTCCACCGGCCGTATCCCTGTCACCCAATAGATCCGCAGCGCCAGCCACGCCTTCAGGTTTGTTTCCTTCAGCCCGGGCATCGCCTCCCACATCGCCTGATACGCCGCAGGCTCAATCCCCGGCCGCGTGTCCGGTGCCGGCACATTCAGCGACATCCGCGAGAGCCATGGAATCTCCGGCAACCGCCCCTCCAGTGCCAGCAAGTAGCGCCCTCGCGACAAATTGCCCAGCGTTGATTTCAAGTCTCCCAGCACCGATTGAATCGTGCGGTTCCCCGGGCTCATCCGCACATAGTCCAGCGGCGGCAAGGTCCCCGCCACCCTGCGCAATTGCTCCCACGCATCCAGCGGCGCCGCCCCCGGCACCGTCCAGCCCCGCCGGTCATACTCCTGATACATCTGCGCCCAGAGACGCACCTGCGCCGCCGTCCAGTCCTCAATGCACAGATCCTCAGCCCGCTTTCCCGTCGGTCCCTCCAGCACCCGCCGCAGCTTGTTGATCCGCTGCCGCCGATCCTCAGGCCCGTTCTCCAGGTACGTCGTGAACACCTCACCCCACTTCATCCGCAGCTTCGGCTTGCGCATCTCCGCCGCCTCCTGCCGCACCACCGATTTGAAGCGCAGCTTCCCCTCCGCCACTGCCCATGCCGAAGCCTTGCGCACGCAGGCACACTCCGCCCGCACCTTCGCTGGATTCTCGCCCAGCGGCACCGCCAGGCAGTCCGCGCAGATCGCCACCCCCGACGACGGCATCGCCTGGCCCCGACCCTTCACCCGCATGGATACGTTCCAGGCCGAAACAAACATCGGCCTGTCCGGTGCCTGCCAGTGGCGCTTGTTCCGCACAGTACGCACGAGCGAATACGATCCCCAGGTGTCTTTCATAACGCAAAGCATAACGCCCCGCCACCATCTCGCAACATCAAACAGCATCAGCGAATAACGCTCACTCCATCAAGAACCGCTTAAATATCCATTGTTTTACCCAGATATATAACCCTCCAGACCATACAGGAGTAGGCAAGCAGCCACAACGTCAAAGAAACTGAAACCATGGATGTGCCCACCACTGTTTTGGATCTCCTGCAAGCCGCGCCGACGGCTGGGCAACTCGTGAAGAAGCTGACCGGCAAGACAGGCGCAAACACCGTGGTGACAGCAGCAAACGCTCCGTGAAGGCGAGCGCCGCTTGCGGTGCCAATGACGCTCGGACCGCCGGGTATTATTGGAGTCCGTTGGACTGATGAGGTCCAACCCGTCTCCTTGCCAGCCACGACAATCCTGCCACAGTTGCCGCCTCATGACGCGCCACCTGATCATCCTCGCCGCCGTACTGGCCTTGTGTCCACTGCTTCGAGCGGAGGAACCGACGAAGTCAGCTTCGGCCAAGGAAGAAGCGAAAAAGCCTGAGGACAAGAAGCCCGAGGAGAAAAAAGAGGAAAAGAAAGGCGATGACAAGAAGCCGGAGCTCGGGAGGGCTGAAGGCGCAGTCACTATCAACGGCAAAAAGGTGGAATACTTGGTCTCGTGCAGTGAGATGCCCATTCTAAAGCCGGACGGCAAGCCTGCGGCGCAGGTGTTTTACACCGCCTATACGCTGAAGAGAGCGCCCGATGCGGCCACCCGGCCGGTGACTTTTTGCTTCAATGGCGGCCCTGGCTCCAGCAGCGTGTGGGTGCATCTGGGAGCTTTTGGCCCGAAGAAAGTGGAATTGCCGGCTGACGGTCTGCATCCGCCGATGCCTCCGGGCCGGTTGGTGGAGAATCCGAACAGCCTGCTCGATGCCACGGACCTGGTTTTCATTGATCCGGTGAACACGGGGTTCAGCCGCGCTGAAGATCCACAGAAGGTGGGCGACTTTTTAGGCGTGAAGGAAGACATCGCCTCGGTCGGCGAATTCATCCGCATGTGGATCACGCGCGAGAAGCGCTGGCGTTCGCCCAAGTTCATCGCGGGAGAAAGCTATGGCGGCATCCGTGGCGCAGGCCTTGCGGAGCATCTGGCCTCACGTCATCGTATTTACCTGAACGGCCTGATCATCGTCTCCGGCCTGCTGGATTATGATGTATTGGTTCCTGATACACTCAATGATCTGCCCTACCAGGTGCTGCTGCCCGCGCTCACCGCCACCGCGCATTATCACAAGAAGCTGCCGCCCGATTTGCAGGCCGACCGCGCGAAGGCCATTGCCGAGGCCCGCGCCTTTGCCTATGGCGATTATGCGCATGCACTGCTGCTGGATTCCGCCCTGCCCAAGGCCGAGCGTGATGCCGTGGTGAAGAAGCTTGCACGGCTAACCGGCCTCGCGCCCAAGCTGATCGAGGAACAGAAGCTGCGCATTGATTCCGGCTTCTTCCGCGAGATGCTGCTGCGCGATCAGCAGCTGGTGCTAGGCGCTTATGATGGCCGCGTGACCGGCCGCGATGGCTCGGAGTCCGAACAGCAGCCGGAAATTGAACCCTTCATGAATGTGGTGGGCGGTGTCGCCGCTGTGGCGATGAACGCCTACCTGCGCGAGGAGCTGCACTATGAGAAGGACCTGCCTTATGAAGTTCTCAATCCCCAGCCGAGTTGGAACCACGGCAAGGGCAACAGCTACACCAGCGTGAATGGCGCCCTCTCATCGGCGATGAAGGGCAATCCCCACCTGCACGTGCTCGCTCTCGTGGGCATGGCCGATCTGGTTACGCCTGCGGACAACATGCTTCACAGCCTGCGCCATCTCCAGATCCCACATGAATTGCGGGCTAACGTGCATGTGGCTGAATACGAATCCGGCCACATGATGTACACCAACGAGCCGGACATTAAGAAGATGCACGCGGACATCACGGGCTTCATGCGTGACTGTTTAAAGTAACGGCAGAGGTTACTGGCCTCCTGCGTGGAGGTACTTGCGCAGGAAGTCACCGACCTTCGGCTTTGTTTCTTTCTCGTCCTGCACCAACACGCATTCCACTCCCGCGGCCTGGAGTTCTTTCTTCACCGTGCGGGCGTGCTGGGTGGTGTGCAGCCATTCATTACGATTGGCGGGCTTGGGCACATCCAGGGCGTTATCGATAAAGACAGGCGCATCGTCCTTGCTGATCCATGAGAGCATGTCGCATTCATGGCGTGCTTTCTCGCCTACTGGGGACTTCATGTCTGCTACCGAACCGAGGCCATAAAAGAGCGGCAGTTCCGCGTCGTTAGTCCAGAACCCCGGCTGAGCGGGGCCGAGGAAACTCTCCCAGCGCAGCACATCATAAGTAGCCTGCGTACCATACAGCGCGGCGCAGCAGACGCGGGTGGACTCGCGCAACACCGGGTCAGTGGCGCTGGCATCCGCCATGTCGTCGTGCGTGGAAAGCCAGAGCGAGGTGCCCGCACCGGCTGATCCGCCGAGGGCAGCCACTCGCGTCTTGTCGATGTTCCATTCGCCTGCCTTGTAGCGCAGGA
>JAQGPI010000677.1 GCA_028293175.1 Verrucomicrobiaceae bacterium
CTGTGTCCAGGCAAGCCAGTGCGCTTTTCGGTGCTCTGGACCAGCGCCTTCCTGCCGGCCCAGCATCAGGGCGTGTACATCAATCACTCGAATCTCGATCCGCAGCAGATGATCCCCTGGCTGCACAACGACCGTCTGGCCAAGCCGGATCAGCGGCGGCAACTCGATTTGATTCAATCCCTGAATGCCGAGCACCTCGCGGCGCGCGGCGGCATGGATGTGGCGCTCAATGGGCGCATTCAAGCAATGGAGACTGCCTACCGCATGCAGTCAGCGGCCACCGATGCATTTGATTTGAACCTTGAGTCCGAAGACACCCGCGAGATGTACGGGAAGAGCCACTTCTCGAATGGCTGCCTGATGGCACGGCGGCTGGTGGAGCGCGGAGTGCGTTTTGTTCAAGTGTATTATGGCAATGGCCAGCCTTGGGATACGCATTCAAAGCACGACGAGCAGACCCGTAAACTCGCGGCAGACATTGATCGGCCCATTGCGGCCCTGCTCACCGATTTGAAGCAGCGCGGCATGCTGGAGGATACACTCATTGTCTGGGGCGGTGAATTTGGACGCACGCCGGTGAGTGAAAACGGCAACGGCCGCGACCACAACCCGCACGGCTTTTGCATGTTCCTTGCTGGCGGCGGCGCCAAGGGGGGCGTGGCCTACGGCCAAAGTGATGATTTCGGCTTCAAGGCGGCGGTAGATACCTTGCATGTGCATGATGTGCATGCCACAATCCTGCATCTCCTGGGCATCGACCATGAGCGCCTCACTTATCGTTACGCCGGCCGCGATTACCGCCTGACGGATGTGCATGGCAGCGTGCCTCGCGCGGTGCTGGCGTAAGCCTTGGAAAATCCTGCAATAAGGTGGATGCCTTCGCCGTCTTGGCAGGCATGCCTCCCTTTCTTATGCGCCGTTTTCTTATTTGCCTCGCGTTGCTTTCTCTGCCCGCTTTGGCCGCTGATACCAAGCGGTTCTTGATTGTAGGCCAGGGATCAGACGGCCACCCGGTCACCACCCATGAGTTCACTGCCGGAGCCAATGTTTTGGCTGAACTGCTCAAGCCGTTCCCGGAAATCAAGACCACGGTAGTGAACGCCGATGAACCATGGGCGGAGGGGCCCAAGCTGATCGACGATTGCGACGGCATTGCCATGTTTGTCACCCAGGGCGCCATGTGGATGCAGGTTGAACCCGCGCGCTGGGCAGCATTGAAGCGCCTCGCAGCCCGTGGCGGTGCGATCACAGCGCTGCACTGGAGCGTGGGCGCCAAGGAGGCACAGTACATTCAGGGCCAGCTGGATCTGTTAGGCGCCACACGCGGCGGCGAGCAGCGCAAGTACCAGAAACTGGAGACGACGCTCAAGCGCATCGACACGCAGCATCCCATCCTTCACGGCGTAAACGAGGACTTCAAAGTCTTCGATGAATTCTATTACGCGCTCGATCAGGCACCTAATATCCATCCGTTGATGTCGGCGAATATCGATGGCAAGGATGAAAACGTCGTGTGGGCGCTGGAGCGGGCAGACGGCGGCCGTGCCTTTGGCTTTGTGCCTTTGCATTTTCACAGCAACTGGCAGTTGCCCGTCTACCGCCGCATCGTGGTGCAGGGCGTGCTGTGGTCGTTGCAGATGCCCATCCCCGATCAGGGTGTAAATGTGGACATTGATACCAAGAAGCTGGAGCTCAACGGCGTGCTGCCGCCTCCAGCCGGGCCAGAGGCAGAAAAGAAGAAGTCCAAGAAGACGAAGACTCCCAAAGCAGCGCAATAGGGCAGAACCGATAAAGTCTAAGGCCACTTTGCCGGGCAACTTCGATTCATCGGAGACATCAACCTACTAATTCCCATGAAACCATTCCTTCACTTGTGCGCCGCCGCCTGTCTGATCATGACCCTGACCAATTGCGAAAATGGGCGGGACGATGACGATGATGACAACGATCATCAAAGGCACCCACATCAGGTCCAAACCACGACCACCACGACCGAAGAAACCACTGTGCGCGATCCATATGGCCGGGTGCAGATGGAAACTCGTTCCTACTAAATGACATTCATAAAGTTGGAATCGAAGACATTGCGGCTCTTTGCGACAAGCTTCAGCACATGACACAAAGTTCATTTGTTCGAGCAACGACTCCTCTTGCTGCAGCCATCCTGGTTGCGTTTGCCAGCAGCTGTTCGCTAGTCCCCCACCCAGGGGCTGCGAGCACAAAGGACAAGGCCTTCATTGCCTATTGGCCACCGCCCGCGGGCAGTGGCCGACTGCGGCTGGCCGTGAAGGACTTGATCGATATCAAGGGAAAGGTCACTAGCGCCGGATCTGAATATCTGGCCAAGAACGGGCCCCCAGCCAAGGAAGATGCAAAGTGCCTTGCGGGTGCCAGGGCTCGCAATGTTGACATTGTCGGCAAAACAAATCTCACCGAATTTGCAGTGTCCGTTTCAGGGATGAACAGCTACTTCGGCACGCCCCGAAATCGCCTTGATGGCAAGCATCGGTTCATTCCCGGTGGTTCCTCCAGCGGATCCGCGGTGGCCGTTGCCGATGGCAGGGCTGATGTGTCCTTTGGCACGGATACCGCCGGATCAATCCGTGTGCCGGCGGCCAGTTGCGGCATCTTTGGACTGAAGACGACCTATGGTCTGATATCTTTGAAGGGCGTCTTCCCCATATCGCCGGGGCACCTTGACACCGTTGGCCCTATGGCCAAAGACGTTCCCCATCTGGTGGAAGGCATGGATTTATTGCAGCCCGGTTTTGAGAGCCGTTATCGGAAAGCCATTGCGGCCAAGCCTTCTGCACGTCAAATCAAAATTGGGCGCTTGTATCTGGATGGTACCGACCCGGCCATCGACAAGGCGGTTGATGACGCTCTTGCCGCAAAGCATTTCAAAGTAGTCAGACTCAGTGAGAACTTCAAAAAGCAATGGGAACAGGCGCAAAAAGATGCCATCACCGTGGCTTTGGGCGATACTTGGCGCAATGACCAGAGATACCAGGGCAAGAAGGGTGTAACGGCGAAGACACTGGCCACCATCCTGGCTGGGTCACTACAATATCCTGATGCCTACAATGAGGCGCTCTCCCGCAAGGCGGCTTGGCAGCGCAGTCTGCGACAGGTGCTGGCAAAAGTGGATTTTATTGCCCTGCCTACCCTGCAAAGCGCCCCGCCAAAGGTGCCGCTTTTCGGTACATCCGCCATTTTTGAGCTTCTTAACATTGGCCGGCAGAACACTCAGGCGGTCAATTTGGCTGGGAATCCAGCAGTGGCTATTCCCATTCCTTTGCCGCAAGAAAAGGGGGTGGTTCCCGTTACAAGTCTGCAATTGGTGGGAAAAAAATTCGGTGAAGCCGAACTTTTGAACGCCAGTCGGTTGATCGCATCCAAGAAGTAACTGTTTTCCTCCCAACAGCCCGGCATTGTCCATCGATGCCGGGGACCGTCGGCATATGATCTGCAAAGCTTCAGCAGCAAGTGCATGGAATTGAGCCAAACCAACGCCCAGGGAGAAAACATATGACTTTAACACACACCGCCAGGACCATCCTTACCATCGCCGCCCTGCTAGGGACGAGCGCCTTTCTTCAAGCTCAACCCGGAGACGACCTCATCGCGAAAGGCGAGGCCTGTGATGAAAATTTGGAGGCAGCACAAGCACTCAGTTACTTGCTGCCTGCCGAAAAATTACAGCCGAAAAACGCGCACTTGCTGGTATGCATCGCCCGTCAGTACCGGCATCTGATGAGTGATGCGAATAGCAATGCGGAAAAGATGAAACTGGGGGCCATTGCCTTGCAATACTCAAACCGTGCTGCGGAC
>JAQGPI010000344.1 GCA_028293175.1 Verrucomicrobiaceae bacterium
TCGCCAGATGGGCTAGGCAGGCGGCATGATAGCCGTGCACCACATCGAGGTTCTCGTTCGTGCGCTTACCGGCGCGGATGGAGTCGATGAAGTTCTTCATGTGGTCCGGGCCTTCCAGGATTTCAAACTTCTGAACCACCTTGCCGTCCTTGTCGTAGGCCTTGGACTCGGCGACGTAACCGCCTTCGCATTCGATCACATTGCCCACGCGGATGCCGGTGGACTTGTAGACGGGCTCATAGCCCTTGGTCCATTTCAGGCTGTCGCGCGGCATGCCGCGGCTGTCCATCAGCATGGGCACGGGCTCATAGTTGTAGAAGGCAAGCTGGTTGTTGGCGGTTTCGCCATCGTCCTTGTAGCCCCAGCGGCCGCCCAGGCTCATCACGCGGCGTGGCAGCAGGGTGGGATTGCCGAGCGCCCAGCGGGCCACATCGAGCTGATGAGGGCCCTGGTTGCCGATGTCGCCATTGCCGTAGCGCCACTGCCAGTGCCAGTCATAGTGGAACTGCTCGCGCTGCATTGGGGCCGGGGAACGGGGGGCGGACCAGAGCTTGTAATCCACGTCCACGATCTGCGGCTTGCCGCCGGTGTCGCGGAATTCACCTTTGATGCGGCCGGCGGCATCTGGCATCGTGGGGGCGGCCACCTTGCCGATCGTGGGGCGCATCTTGTAATTCAGGGCGCGGGAAAGGGTGGTCTTGCCGATCTGGCCGCTCTTCACGAACTCCATGGCGGCAGCCCAGCCCAGGTCGGAACGGCGCTGCATGCCGTGCTGAAGAATCTGGCCCTTGCCGTTGGCGACGAGGCCGGCTTCCACCAGCTTGCGGCCTTCCGTAGGGTTGTGGCACACGGGCTTTTCAACGTACACATGCTTGCCTGCGGCCAGGGCCGTCAGCGCGATAAGCGTGTGGCTGTGGTTCGGCGTGGCGATGGTCACCGCATCAATGTCCTTGTCCGCGCACAGTTCGCGGTAGTCCTTATACTGCTTGACCTCGATGTTGGCGTTCTTGAGCGAGGCCACGTGCTTGTCCATCACGTTCTGGTCCACGTCGCACAAGGCGGTGATGCGCACACCCTTGAGTTTCAAGAGGCTGCCGATGTGGCCTCCGCCACGACCGTTGAAGCCGATGACGGCCACGCGGATATCATCGCCGGAGCCGATGGGTTTGGCCCAAGTGGGCAGAGCAACCAGACCTGCGGCACCAATGGTGGTGCCGAGGAACTGACGACGGCTGGATTGTTCAATGTTTTGCATGAGGATGGGTCGGCTGAATTTTTTGGTGAGCCGGGATGCTAGCAAAAACGCCAGCGGGCTTGCAAACTTTCCTTTTTGGAAAGGCAAGCCCAAGAAAATACCAGTCCGCCCGCTCAGGCAAGGCCTAAGCGGGCGGACAAGGGAGAGAAAAATGAGACGTTAACCGACGGAGACGGCTTTGGCCGCTGCGATCACTTCACTTTGATCTTCTGGCCGGGGGAAACAATGTTGCTCTTCAGGCGGTTCAGAGCTTTGAGCTTGGCCACGGTGGTCTTGTTGTTCGCGGCGATGGCGTACAGGGTGTCGCCCTTGGTCACCGTGTGCACGCTGCCACCACTGTAGCTGTAGCCGCCCTTTTTCTTGGTGCCGCTGCTGCTGACGGTGCTGGACTTTGGCTTGGTCTTGGCTTTCGACTTAGATTTACTGCCGGAGCCGGACGTGCTGCTGGAATAGGTGCGCTTGGTCGGAGCTGGCTGGAAGTTATCCGAAGGAGCGTCGTAACCAGGGGGCGGCGGCGGTGGAGCCTCGGCATACTGAGGATGCGCGCCTGGAGACAGGAGCGAACCATTCTGCGAGCTGCTGCCCACGCCCGGATAAGGATTGAAACCGCCACCGTCAGACGATGCATAAGGTGAGCTGCCGCCGCTGCTAGTCGATTTGCAGGAAGAAATCCCGATGGCCATGGCCAGCGCACAAGCGGAACGAAGAATCTGGGAAGACAGCAAGCTGGGGAACATAGTCATGATGGTAGTCCTATTATTTGGATGTGCGAAGAATGTTGCAATGCGTTTTTCTGACGCTGGCGGAAAGAGTGATGTTCGACGGCGAGCAGCAATTTGAGCTGCTTTTGGCGGACTTCCCTTATCCTGCATGTGGCCTGCAAAGGTCCCCCTAGCAGCGGCGTTTGGCTCTTCCCCCAATCATCTGTCGCCCCTCACTACGCTATTGCCACGGCCTAGCGGCTTCTCTACTCTTCGCGTTCCATCTCATGAAAATTGGTTTTAACCTTCTCCTTTGGACGGGTCATGTCACTGACGCGGACTTCCACCTTTTCGGTAAACTTAAGGCCGCCGGTTATGATGGCGTCGAGTTCCCCATCTTTGACGTCAGCAATCCCGCCCACTTCATGGCCATCGGCCAAGTGGCCAAGGACAACGGCCTCGAAGCAACGGCGGTGACTGTTCTTCCAGACGAGGCGCACAACGCCATCAGCCCTGATGCCGCGAATCGCCAGGGCGCCATCGACCACCTGAAGAAGGTGATCGAGTGCGGTCACAACGCTGGCGTGCAGACGCTTTGCGGCCCGTATTATCAGGTGCTCGGCCAGTTCACCGGCAAGTATCCCTCGGAAACGGAGTTGGAGCACGCCGCTGAGGTGCATCGCGCCATTGCCGGTGTGGGCCAGGATGCGGGCATCAAGTTCGCCATCGAGGCGCTGAACCGTTTCGAATCCCATCTCCTCAACACCATGGAGCAGGCCGCCAGCTACGTGCAGCGGGTCAACCACCCGAACTTCGGCACCATGTACGACACCTTCCACGCGAACATCGAAGAGAAGGACGCCGTGGGTTGCATCGACACCGTGTGGAACACCGGCAAGCTGAACCACGTGCACATTTCCGAAAACGACCGTGGCACGCCCGGCACCGGCCACGCGCCTTGCCGCGAAGCGATCAAGAAGCTGGTCGGCATCGGCTACGATGGCTGGCTGACGATTGAGGCCTTCGGCGGTTCCCTGCCTGATCTGGCCGCAGCGACTCGTGTGTGGCGCGACTTCTTCAAGAGCCCTGAAGACGTGTACAACGACGGCATCAAGTTCATCCGCGGCGTGCTTGCCGAATAAGCGACCGCAGCAATCTTCAGCCCATGACCGCTCTTCTCCAACAAGTGATCGCCAAAGTGGAGGCCCTGCCGGAAGCCCAGCAGGATGCCTTCGCCTCGGAATGGCTTGATGAACTGGAGTCAGAGCGCAAGTGGGACGATCTTTTTATCGGTACCACAGATGATCAGTGGCAGGGCATGATGGACATGGTGAAGGCGGATATTGCCGCTGGCAAGGTGCACACCATGGAGGCTCTGGATGAAATCGCTCCTGACTGAGTCCTTTCTCAAACAGTACCGAAAGCTGCCGGAAGAAGTCCGCACCCTCGCGCGCAAAAATTACCAACTGTGGAGCGCTGACCCCACTCACAAGAGCCTTCAATTCAAGAAAGTAAGCCCCAATCAACCCATATGGTCCGTCCGGGTCGGTGACCATTATCGCGCTGTCGGAGCCATCACAGACAACACCATCCACTGGTTTTTCATCGGCAGTCATGCCGAGTATGATCGCCTTCTCAGAAAACGTTAATTTCCCTCGTTAATCATGAACACACCAGAACAGACCACCTCCGCCCCGCTGCCTGTGAGCCGCCGGGACTTCATCCGCACCAGTGCTGCTGCCGCAGTGGGTACGGGCGCGTTGACCGTAGCGCAATCCGCCTGGGCTGCCGGCTCAGACGAAATCAAGATCGGCATGATCGGCTGCGGCGGCCGTGGGTCGGGCGCAGGCGGTCAGGCACTCAGCTCCCCCCATTCGGGCATCCGCCTCGTGGCGATGGCCGACCTGAACAAGGAAAACCTGGACAAGTCCCTATCGAACCTGCGCAACGCTCACGCCGAAAAAGTGGACGTGCCTGAGAACAAGCAGTACTCCGGCCTCAACGCGTACAAGGAAATCCTCGCCAATAGCGATGTGAACCTGGTGATCCTGGCGACGCCTCCGGGCTTCCGTCCTTACCACTTCGAAGCCGCTGTCAATGCAGGCAAGAACGTGTTCATGGAAAAGCCCGTGGGTGTGGACGCCCCCGGCGTGCGCAAGGTGCATGAGATGGCCAAGGTGGCCGACAGCAAGGGCCTGAAGGTCGCTTGCGGCCTGCAGCGTCGTTATCAGGCCAGCTACCGCGCCGCATGGCAGGCAGTGAAGGATGGCGTGATCGGTGACATCACCGGCGGCCAGATGTACTGGAACGGCACGACCCCCTGGTACCGCGACCGCAAGGAAGGCCAGACCGAATTGCAGTACCAGCTCATGAACTGGTATTACTTTACTTGGCTCTGCGGCGATCATATCAATGAGCAGCACATCCACAATCTGGATGTGGCCAATTGGTTTATGGGCGCCCAAGTGGCTCCGCGTGCGGATGCTCCCGGCCCGATGGACAAGTTCGATGGCATCCACGCCATCCACGATGCAACCGCAGTGGAAGCCCAGGGCATGGGTGGTCGCCAGCAGCGCGCCGAGAAGAAGCACGCGCAGATTTATGACCATCACGCCGTCGAGTACACCTATGCCAACGGTGTCCGCATTGCCAGCCAGTGCCGCCACATGAACGGTACCTTCGCCCAGGTGCGCGAAGAGTTCTCCGGTGCCAAGGGTATCCTCAAGCTTTCCCCCGGCAGCGCTGTCGCTACCGATTACAAGGGCAAGGAAATCTGGAAGTACGTGCCAGCCGCAGCCCCCGCTGCTGCTCCTGCTGAGCCAACTGGCCCAGGTAAGAAGCGCAGCCGTGGCGCAGGTACGGACCCTGATCCTTACCAAGTCGAGCACAATGAACTCCAGCAGGCGATCCGCGAAAACAAGTACCGCAACAATGCCTACTACACCGCCGACAGCACCATGACTTCCATCCTGGGCCGTATGTGCACGTATTCCGGCAAGAAGATCACCTGGGATGAGGCTTACAACTCCAAGGTGCAGCACATGCCGAACATCGTGACGGATCAGACCGAAGCCCCGGTGAAAGCCGATGCCAACGGCTGGTATCCGATCGCGATTCCGGGCTGGACCGCCAAGGAATACGCCGACCACGGCTTGCAGCCAGTGGAGATCATCTAACGCTATTCTCCTCTAGAATTCAGAACCCCGGATCTGCCCTCGTGCAGGTCCGGGGTTTTGTGTTTCGGTACGCACGCAGCCACCCATTGACCGGCAGGCGTATGATCTTACAGTCCCTTATTATGATGCAATCCAGCAATCCCACCCTCCGCGAGTCCACGTTCCGCAATGCCGGACCTATAACGGCGGGAGCAACCATGACGGTGAATGGTACGGCCGTGAAGACCGGCATCCTCACTGCCCTGGTGCTCGCCTCAGCCACTTGGATCTGGAATGAAATCTCCAGTGGTGGCCAGCCCGCTTGGTTTGGCTCCGCCGTCACCTTTGGCTGGATCATCCCCCTGGCCACCGGCCTGATTGTTTCTTTTATTCCGCGCACGGCTCCCTGGCTGGCACCGGTTTATGCGGTAGGTGAGGGCCTGTTGCTGGGGCTGATCTCCTGGATGTTTGAAAGCAAATTCCACGGTCTTGTGCTCACTTCCGTGCTGCTTACGTGCGGCGTGCTGGTGGCCATGCTGGCCGCTTACATGACCGGCGTTATCAGGGCGACGGAGAAGTTCAAGATGGGCGTGTTCGCCGCAACCGGTGGCATCGCGATCTTCTATCTCGTCAATATGGTGCTGGGCATGTTCGGCATCCAGATCCCAGGCCTGTTTGGCAATGGCATGATCGGCATCGGGTTCTCGGTATTTGTTGTGGTGATCGCCGCGCTGAATCTCGTGATGGATTTCGATATGATCGAACAAGGTGCCGCCCAGGGTGCGCCGAAGTACATGGAATGGTATGGTGCCTTTGCCCTGCTGGTCACCCTCGTGTGGCTGTACATCGAGATCCTCCGTCTGCTCTCCAAGCTGCGCAGCCGCGATTGATTCAGAGGCCTTCGAAGCCCCATGATTCCCTTTCTTCCACGCCATCGCGCTCATGATTATGCCGCGCTCATGGCCGGATGGCAGCAGGTGGTGGACCAAGCGGGGCTCCAGGCCATTGCGCTGGGCACGGCTGGCACGCTGCCGGTGGTGATGTTTGAATCCGCCGCTGCGGCCCAGGGGGAACCGGCGGTTTACCTTTCCACCGGTGTCCATGGGGATGAACCGGCACCGCCCTGGGGCCTTCTATCCTGGGCGCTCGATCATATCAGCCTGCTGCGCAGTGGCTCCTTCCTCCTATCTCCCTGCCTCAATCCCGTGGGACTGGTTGCCAACACTCGATTGAATGAGAAAGGCCATGACCTGAACCGCCGCTTTCACATGGGGCGTGATCCGGTCATCAAGGCGTGGCGCAAGTTCATGAAGGGCCGATCCCTCGTTTTCAGTTTGTGCCTCCATGAAGACTATGATTCGCAGGGTTGCTACGTGTACGAACTCAGCAAGCAGCGCAACATCCTGTGTGAAGGCCCCATGACCGCCATCGAGGAAATCCTGCCACGTGACCTGCGGCGAGATATCGAAGGCCGCACCGCCCGCCGCGGCATCATTCGCCCAAAGATTGTGCCCAAGGGCTTCAACGGCCCCGAGGCGCTGATCCTCCATCAAAAGGGCTGCCCGGTGACGCTGACTTTCGAGACGCCTTCTGAGTTTGGGCTGGACGACAGGGTGCAGGCTCATCGACGATTCATCGAAGCCTCGCTTGAACACATCGTTGGCATCCGCGCCTGATGGCGGAACTATTTTCATCCGACTCTTCATGGCTCTACTCGCCCTGGTGATGGCCTCTTGTGCCAGCGTGCGTCCGGTTTCACCGCCCGCGCTTGGCACCGCCACATGGACCAGCTTCGACGGCAAGGAGATGCCCTGGCACTCATGGCCGGTCGCCCCGGGCACGAAGCCCAAGGCAGTAATCATTACCATCCACGGGCTCAGCGGTGCCGCTTCGGATTTTCATCTGCTGGGAGAGCAACTGCGTGGCCACGGCTATGAAGTGTACGGCTACGAACTGCGCGGCCAGGGCTACGATCCTGACGTGGCGAAGCGCGGCGACATCGCCTCCGCCGACCACTGGCTGAAGGACCTGCGCACTTTTCACCGGCTGGTGAGCGCCCGCCATCCCGGCGTACCAGTGATTTGGTATGGCGAGAGCCTAGGCACGCTCATTGCCCTGCACGCGGCGGCAGGAAAACACGAAACGCCGGATGCTCTCATTCTAGCCACACCCATAGCTGGCTTGAAGATGAAGGTCAGCGCGGGTCAACGCGGCCTCTTGCTCGCGGGCTCGCGGGTGGTGCCCGGCCTGCGAGTGTCATTGGGCGACCTGGCTGGGATGGACGAAAACAAAATCCGCGTTACCAGCACCACCACGCATGGAGGACAGATGGCGAAGACGCCCTACCACGTCTCGCATTTTTCCCTGCGACTGCTGCGCGAAATCGACCGACTCATTCAATCAAATCCCAAGGCGGCGCGCAACCTGCGCATCCCCGTGCTGGTGCTCGGCTCCCCGCATGATGTAGTTTCCTCGCCCGATCAGGTGCAGGGGTTGTTCGCCGAGATCGGCAGCCAGGACAAGCTTATGCATTGGTACTCCAAAAGCTACCACCTGCTGCTGCACGATGTGCAGCGCGACCAAGTGGTGGCTGACTTGTTGCGCTGGCTGGAGCGGTATCAGGCGGAGCGAAAGCTGTGAGCTGCTTGGGCTCACCCCTCAAACGGCAGCACCATCTGTTTGATGGTCACCTCGCCCAATCCAGCCACACCAAGCCCCAGCAGGCGTAAGGGACGTTTCACGAGCTCATGCCTGCCTAGCAACCAGCACCCAAAACGATAGATGGTGCGCTGGTCGTCGATGGGTTCCTCGACCGAGATTTGCCGGGTGAGGGTGGTGAAGTCGCTGTAGCGCACCTTCACCTGCACGGTGCGGGCGGCGAGGCGACGCTTTTGCAGCTTCTTCGCGATGTCTTCGGCCTGTTCAAGAAGACAGGCCCGAAGGGTGGGGCGGTGGGCGGTGTCTTGAAGGAAAGTGTTCTCGCTGCTCACGCTTTTGATGTCGTCGCCTAGATCGAGTGCACGGTCGTCCTCGCCGAAGGCCATGCGCTTCAATTGCGGTCCCCAGGAGCCCACATAGGCGCGCAGGTCGCCGCTAAAATCCTGCATGTCGGCCACGGTTTTGAGACCAGCCTTGACCAGCATCTGCTCGGTCACCTTGCCCACGCCATGAATAGCACCGATGGGCAGAGACCGCATGAAAGCAGCCTTGTCGCTTTCCTTAACCAAGGTGAGGCCGTCTGGCTTGAAATTGGACGAAGCAATCTTTGCCAGCAGCTTGTTCGGTGCCACGCCAATGGTGGCGGTGAGGCCTCGCTGGTCCTTGATCGCAGCCTTGATTTCGCGCGCCAGAGGCAGGGCCGCTTCAAGCATCGTATCGGCCTCGCCTTCAGGCACCTTGGAGCTGACCTCCAGGTAAGCCTCATCGACAGAAACCTGCTGCACAAGCTCACCGGCAAAGCTGCCGACAATCGCCATGATTGCTCGGCTTTCGTCGCGATACACATCCATTCGCGGTCGCACAAAAACGCCATCGGGGCAAAGGCGGCCGGCGGTCATGCTGGGCATGGCGGAACGCACGCCAAACACCCGCGCTTCATAGCTGGCCGCGCAGACCACCCCACGGCGATCTGGCGGCGAACCGACGATGACCGGCTTGCCTCGCATCTCCGGGTGATCACGCTGCTCCACGGACGCGTAAAACGCATCCATATCGAGGTGGAAGATCACGCGTGGCGCGGGCATCTCACACCATACGCTTCACGGCGCCTTGCGCAGCCACTTCACCACTACATCCGGAAAATCACTGAACAAACCATCCACCCTGGCTTCATCAAAGAGGGCATGCATCAGTTCCTCCGGCGTGGCGGTGCACTTGGGCAGCTCATCAATGCGCAGGGTGTATGCGTGGACGACGAGTTTCGCCAAATGGGCGTCTTTGACCAATGTGGTGATGTGACGGTCCGCTACCGTTTTGCCAGTGACCACGCTGCCGATGCTGGGGCCGATGCCATCGGCAACTTTGGCGATTTCAGCAAGGCCTTCGGGAGTGAGCAAGGCTTCATCTTTCTTTCCGCCGCCGATGAGTTGAACGAGGCGTCCCTGCCAGCCCAGTTCGTTGCGGATGCGCTGGGTTTCTTCCAGCTCAAAGCATTGCACCCAGCAGTCGTCTTGCTTGGTCTTGTAGCCGTACTTAACCAGGATAGGCAGCACGATGGCGCTAATGTCGTGTCCTTGCTTGCGATGCCAGCCGGGCTGCTTGATCTCGGGATAAATGCCTGCCGCGCGGCCGGTGCTGCGGTTCAGTCCCTGAATGAATTGCAGTTCTTCCTCAAGCGTGACGAGCTGAAAAGACGACTGGCCCAGTGGGAAGCGATTGGGATACACCGCCTTGCCAGTCTTGGGATTGAATCGCTCGCAGGCATGCAATTGCTTCAGCTCGGCAACAGTAAAATCGAGCGCGTAGTAGCGGCCGTCCTCGCGCTTGCGGTCCGGGAAACGCACGGCCACATCGGTCACGGTATCGAGATTGATATCGTGCATGATCACGGGCACGTCGTCTTTGGTCAGCACGATGTCCTGCTCCAGGCAGTCCGCGCCCATGGCCTGGGCCAGGGCTTTCGCGGCCAGGGTATGTTCGGGCAGATAACCGCAGGCACCGCGATGAGCGATGACGATGGGCTGGGAGAAAGCAGGTGCCGCGATGGCCATGAAAAGGAAGGATTTGATCATGAGGAATGAGAGGAGCTTTCGGCGCGATGGGCGAGGGTCATGGCGCTGAAGACCATGGTGAGCACGGAGCACACGCACATGCTTACCACCACGCCGCCCCAGCCCCAGTGATCGGCGATCCAGCCGACACCGGAACCAGCGAAAGCGGAGCCGAACACGTAGCCAAAGAAGCCGGTGAATCCCGCCGCCGTGCCCGCCGCTTTCTTTGGCACCATGTCCAGCGCCTGCAGGCCGATGAGCATCACCGGTCCATAGATGAAAAAGCCGATGGTGATGAGCGATGCAATGTCGATCCACAGCGGCCCCTTGCTGTTCAAGCCATAGACGATCAGGCCCAGCAGCGTGGGGATCATGAACAGGATGGTGGCCGGTGCTCGACGGCTCTTGAATACTTTGTCCGACATCCAGCCGCACAGGATGGTGCCGGGCACGGCGGACCATTCGAAGGCGGCCCAGGCCACGCTGGATTGCTGGAAGGAAAAGCCCTTGGATGTTTGCAAGTAAGTGGGCACCCAGTCCACGACCCCGTAGCGCACGAAGTAAACAAAGGCATTGGCCATCGCGATCATCCACAGCGGCCGGTTGTTGAGCACATGCTCCATGAAGATCTCGCTGAAGCTGAAGGTACGCTCATGCTCCGCCGAATAGTTGGGCGGGTAGTCATTGCGATACTGTTCGATGGGCGGAAGTCCGCAGCTCTGCGGTGTATCGCGTATCAAGAACCAGGCCACGACTGCGGCGACGGCAGCGATCATGGCATTGAAGTAAAACTTCGCCGCCCAGTCACCGAACAGCCACACGCCGGCAAAGGCCACCGTCGCCACCATTGCGCCGCCGACGTTGTGCGCCACATTCCAGAACGAGACCGTGCGCCCGCGTTCCATGGTGCTGAACCAATGCACCATGGTCTTGCCACAGGGTGCCCAGCCCATGCCATTGAACCAGCCGTTCAGCGTCTGTAGCACAATCATGAGCGTGAGTGAGGCATAGACTTCACGCACGAAGCCAAAGACGAATAAAACGGCGCAGGAAAGCAGCAGCCCCAAGGGCAGGAACCAGCGCGGATTGCTGCGATCGGATACCGAGCCCATGAGGAACTTGGAGAACCCGTAAGCGATGGAAAGGCCCGACATAGCCCAGCCCAATTGCGCCTTCGTATACTGCGGGTAGTCCTTCAGAATATCCGGAATCGCCAGGGCAAAATTCTTCCGTACGAGGTAGTAGGCCGCATAGCCGATGAAGATGCCTGCAAACACCTGAATCCTCAGTCGCCGGTACTCCAGGTCGATCTGATCCGCCGGGAGGCGCTCGATGGCAGGGGCGGGCTTGAGGAAGGAAATCATGCGGTGGCTGATGCTGACAGAAGCAAGTATTGGCCGTCAATGCCGTGTGTTGAAGGCCTGCGAATCCGTCTTCTAGCGCAGCACTGCACCTCTTGGAGAGGGCAGTTCCTTGAAATATTAGGCATCGTTGGTGCTTACTTTGATCACCCCCTTTTCATGCTTTCTCTTTTCGGACCCCAACAAAAAGCCCTCTGTAACGGCGTATCGCGGCGCGATTTCTTGCGCATTGGCAGCCTTGCCATGGGCGGGTTGTCGCTGCCGCAGTTGTTGAACGCGGAGTCGCAGAACGGCACCAAGCGGGGCTTCAAGTCTGTCATCATGATCTACATGTGCGGCGCGCCGCCGCATCAGGACATGTGGGATCTAAAGATGGATGCGCCCTCGGAAATCCGCGGGCCCTATAAACCGATCAGCACCAAGGTGCCCGGCATCCGCATCTCCGAGCATGCGCCGCGCTTGGCCGGCATGATGGACAAGTTGGTGCCGATCAATTCCATGGTGGGCTCCCTCAGCGGGGACCATGATTCCTTTATCTGCTACACAGGTCGCCCGCCTCGTGGTGCGGTGCAGCCGCCCGGTGGTTGGCCTTCATTGGGCTCGGTGGTGTCGAAGCTTCAGGGCCAGGCCAGTCCCGCCATCCCCAGTTTCGTCGGCCTTGCCCCAAAGGCTGGTCATCCCCCTTATGGCTCACCCGGGCACCCGGGATACATTGGTCCCGCGCACTCCGCTTTCCGCCCCAATGGCGCGGGGATGGATGATCTCAAGCTCAACGGCATTTCCATGGAGCGCATGCAGGACCGCAAGGCGTTGCTCCAGGGCTTCGATGATTTCCGCCGTGATGTCGATGCTAGCGGCATCGTCGGCAGCATGGACAGCTTCAATCAACAGGCCTTCAATGTGTTGACGTCCAGCAAGCTGTTAGAAGCGCTAGACCTCAGCAAGGAAGATCCCAAGGTCCGCTCCCGCTATGGCAAGGGTGATCCGAAGAACTATGGCGACGGCGCACCGCTCAACCTTGAGCACTTCCTGCTGGCCCGCCGTTTGGTCGAAGCCGGTGCGCGCGTGGTCACGCTGAACTTTGGCCGCTGGGACTTCCACGACAACAACTACCCGCAGTTGCTCCGTCACCTGCCGCTCTTCGATCAAGGCATGAGCGCCCTGGTACAGGACCTGCATGATCGCGGCCTGGACAAGGATGTGGCGGTGGTGGCCTGGGGCGAATTTGGCCGCACACCCATCGTCAACAAGCAGGGCGGCCGCGACCACTGGCCGCGCGTTGGCAACGCCTTGCTCGCCGGTGGCGGCTTCAAGACCGGCCAAGTGATTGGCAAGACCGACAAGCTCGGCGGTGAGCCCACCGAACGTGCCGTGCACTTCGGCGAAGTCTTCTCCACGCTCTACAAGTTCCTCGGCATCGACACTAACAAGACGACGATTGATGATCTGTCGGGTCGTCCGCAGTACCTGGTGGATGGCTGGTCAGCGATGCCGGAGTTGATTTGAGGGCTGGGCCTGCGGCGGCACTCTTATGAAAGAAGTTGTTTTCGCCGCCTTACGCCCCTCAATGCTCACCCTGCAAGGCACCCACGGAAGTCGCTTCTGCGATGGCATCGCGCGGCGTGATTTCCTGAAGATCCGCGGTCTGGCGATGGGCGGTTTGTCGCTGCCAGATCTGCTGCGTGCGGAAGCCCAGCAGGGCACGGACAAGCCGCACAAGGCGGTGATCATGGTGTTTCTGCCGGGCGGGCCGCCGCATCAGGACATGTTCGACATGAAGATGGATGCGCCCTCGGAAATCCGGGGCGAGTTCAAGCCCATCTCCACCAATGTCGCAGGCCTGCAAATTTGCGAGCATCTACCGCTGATGGCGAAGATGATAGACAAGTTCACTGTCATCCGTTCAATGGCGGATTGCGAGCCCGGGCACGATGCTTTTCAGTGCCTCACGGGCCGCAGCCAAAAGCAGCAACCGCCGAGCGGGTGGCCTTCATTTGGCTCCGTGGTCTTGAAGCTGCAGGGGCAGGTGGACCGCTCAGTGCAAGGGTTTGTCGGGCTCGCGCCGAAGATCGGACACATGCCGTGGGCACGCACCGGCGACCCGGGATTTTTCGGTGTGGCGAAAAACCAATCGCGGCAGCGGCGGCACGGCGGACATGGCGCTCAACGGCATCTCGCTTGAGCGCCTGCATGACCGCAGGCACTGCTGAAGAGCTTCGATGACTTTCGTCGCGACATGGATTCGAACGGGTTGATGAGCGGCATTGACGTTTTCAACGAGCAGACGCTGGGCGTGTCAACACCTTGTTACGGACGGCTCGCAGCCCATGCCGGAGTTGATCGGTTAGTCCTCCCTGAAAGGAAGCCCCGGCCCGGCCCTTATGTAGAGGCATGCAAAGGCTCGGAATATCTGCCCTCTTTATCGCCATAGCGCTGGCCGCACGTGGTGATGAGCGGCCGTTGAATTTTGCCAACGACATTGTGCCCATCTTTACCAAGGCAGGCTGCAATTCCGGTGGCTGTCATGGCAAGGCGAGCGGACAGAATGGCTTCAAGCTGTCGCTGCTGGGTTTCGAGCCGCAGGAAGACTACGAGCACATCGTGCGCGAAGCTCGTGGCCGGCGGGTGTTTCCCGCTGCGCCAAATGAGAGCCTGTTGCTGACCAAGGCGATCAACAGCACGCCCCATGGCGGCGGCAAGAAGCTGGATGCCAAGTCCGACGAGTACGGCATCCTCATCAAGTGGATCAGCAGCGGCATGCCCTACGGCAAGGACACCGATCCGAAGATGATCGCCATCGAGGTGCAGCCGACGGAAAAGGTGATGACGCTGAAGACCAACCAGCAGCTCAAGGTGCTGGCAAAGTACTCCGATGGTTATGTGCGCGACGTGACGCGCAGCGCCTTGTACGAGCCCAACGACAAGAGCATGGCCGAAGTGGGCGAAGCAGGATTGGTGAAGCTTTACGATCTGCCGGGCGATGTGGCGGTGATGATCCGCTATCAGGGAAAGGTGGCGGTGTTTCGCGCTACGGCGCCGCTCGGAGCTCCGGTGGAGAAGCTGCCGGCCTCGCGCAATTTTATCGACGACCTGGTGTTTAACAAATTGAAGCAGCTTGGCCTGCCGCCTTCCGACACCGCGGATGACAACACCTTCATCCGCCGGGTGACCATTGATGTCGCGGGCTGTTTGCCGACCCCGGCTGAAACCCAGGCCTTCATTTCCGACGGTAACCCAAAGAAACGTGAAGCGGTGCTAGACCGCCTGCTGGCCAGCGATGAATACGCTGACTACTTCGCGGGCAAATGGAGCGCGCTGCTGCGCAACAAGCGCAGTGATCCCAAAGATGCGCGCGGCAACTTCGCCTTCCATCAATGGATTCGCGACAGTCTGTATGACAACATGCGCTATGATCAGTTCGTGCGCGAGGTGATCACCGCCAGGGGCGATATGGCCTCGCATCCGCAGGTGGCTTGGTACCGGCAGGCGAAAGACATGACCATTCAGATGGAGGACACCGCGCAGCTCTTCCTGGGCCAGCGGCTGCAATGTGCGCAGTGCCATCATCACCCCTTCGAGAAGTGGAGCCAGCAGGACTACTACGGCTTCTCGGCCTTCTTCAGCACCGTGGCGCGCAAGGCTTCCGCCAATCTTGGTGAAGACATCATCTTCACCAAGCGAGCCGAGGCCCAGGCGGTGAACCTGCGCACCAAGCAGCCGGTGAAACCCACCGGCCTGGGCTCCGCCACACTGGCGCTGGCTCCTGACGATGATCCGCGTGAATCGCTGGCCGATTGGCTGGGCAGCAAGGACAATCCCTTTTTCGCCAAGGCGCTTGTTAACCGCTACTGGAAGCACTTCTTTAACCGTGGACTCATCGAGCCCGAGGACGACATGCGTGAAACCAATCCGCCATCGAATCCTGAGCTGCTGAACGCACTGGCGAAATCGTTCATAGCAAGCGGCTATGATTTGAAGCAGCTCATCCGCACCATCACCCAGTCCACCACCTATCAGTTGAGTGCCGTGCCGAACGGTCACAACGCCGTGGACCGTCAGAATTTCAGCCGCTACTACCCCAAGCGCCTACAGGCCGAGGTGCTGCTGGATGCGGTTAATAACGTGCTTGCTGCGCAGAGCAGTTTCGAGGGCCTGCCCGCTGGCACCCGCGCCACCGCACTGCCGGATAACAGCTTCAATTCGACAAGCTATTTCCTCACCGTGTTTGGCCGTCCCGAAGGCTCCAGTGCCTGCGAGTGTGAGCGCACCCAGGAGAGCAGCCTCGCGCAGAGCCTGCATCTTTTGAATGCGCCGGACATTCAAAAGAAGCTCACGGATGACAAAGGCCGCGCCGCCCTGCTTGCCGCTGATGCAAGCCGCTCGGATGAGGCAAAGCTGGTCGAAATCTACCAATGGGTGGCAAGCCGCCAGCCCTCGCCACAGCAGGTGAAATTGGGACTGGAACATCTGAACCGTCATACGGCGGGGAAGACAGGTCCTGAACTTTTGGCCGCGAAACGGCAGGCGTATGAAGACCTTCTTTGGGCGTTGATCAACACCAAGGAATTTTTGTTCAACCACTAGGCGGCGGATGTTACGCGGAATGAGAAGCCTTTGTCAGACACCAGACTTCGATATTCGCGAAGCGTCGTGGAGTGCGGTGGCAAGCGATAGCGCGACACCGCTTTGTCCGAAGCTGATGGAATATGCAATCGTGAATCTCCGTTACTGCTGCTTGATGCTTCGGATGTTGAGGGGAGCTGTTATTCCGTTTCCCGGCCTGAGGAAAGCGGTGTGGCGCTATCGCTTGCCACTGCACTCCATGACGCTTCGCGCCCTGTTTTGCATGGGGCTGTTTGTTATTAGTCTGCCCCCGCTCCACGGCCAGGTCACCACGCCCCAGCCCTTCCTCGCCACGTTGTCACCCTCCGCCGTGCAGACTGGCGTTGCCACGGAGTTGACCATCAACGGCACGGACCTGGATGGTGAGTCACGCCTGCATTTTTCCGTCCCGGATGTGCAGTGCCAGCCCAGGCTGGACGACAAGCAGAAGCCCGTGGCGCACAAGTTCATGGTTACCGTTCCGGCTGGCAGCATCTGCGGCCCGTGCGATGTTCGTGTTGTGGGCCGCTACGGCATCTCAAACCCGCGCGGCGTGGAGATCACTTCGCTGCCAGTGGTCGCGCTTCCGGCGACGGCGAAGAGTCCTGACAAGGCGTTTAAGGCTGCTCTTAATACGGTCATTACCGGCGTGGCGGTGAAGCAAGGTTCGTGCTTCGTCTCCTTCGATGCGAAGAAGGGGCAGCGCATCTTGGCGGTTTGCAGGCCCGAGCGCCTTGATTCGCGTCTGGAGGCAGTGCTTACCTTGCATCAAGACAACGGCAGGGAGCTGGATCGATCAAAAGCCGACGGCGTGCTCGATTTCACTGCCACCAAGGACGGGGCTTTCACTCTGAAGCTGAGCGATCTCATGTTCCGTGGCGAGACGGAGTTTCCTTTCGCTCTGACACTCATCACGGGTCCGTTGATTGAGTATGTCTTTGATGGCGGTACCGCTGTCACCCTTTACGGCCGCAATCTGCCGAAGGGCAGTGCTGCCGTAAAGCGCTTTGGCAAGATCCTTCAGCGCGTGCAAATGCCGGCGGAGGAAGCGAAGCCATTGCTGGCAAAGAACCCCATTAGGGCCGTGCTCTTCAAGACGGAAACCGAAGCTGCGGGTGCGGATATGTCGAGGCCCGTGGCGCTGAAGACGCCCACGACTTTTACCGGCTGGTTCCCGGAGCGAGGCAAGCCGCGTTACTTCACCTTTGGTGCGAAGAAGGGCGATCTGTTCTGGATCGAGGTCAATTGCGCAAGCCGTGGGCTGGTGGCCGATCCGTTTCTCATCGTCGAAAAGGTCGGCAAAGAGGCTAACACCTTTCTTGCGGAATCCAATGACCGCGCGGTGATCGCCACCAAGGAGGAGTTCAATAGCGGCTGGGCTGATCCGTCGTATCGCTTCGAGGCCAAGGAAGACGGAAGCTACCGCATTAAGCTGCGCAACTTTTTCTCCGGCGAGCCGACAGAGCCCTTTGAGCTGACCGTTCAGCCGGTAGGCAATGACTTCGATCTAGTGGCAATGCCGGTGGCTCTGCCCAAGGCAAAGACGGTCACCACGGTGGATGTGAATGCAGCGCCTCTCTGGCGCGGTGGCGTGGCAGCGATGAAGGTGATCGCTTTGCGGCGCAGCGGATTCCATGGGCCGATCGAACTGAGCGCGGAGGGCTTGCCTGAAGGTGTGACGTTTGCAGGCGGGCTGATCCGTGAAGGGCAGAACGTTGGATATGTGACCTTTATCGCTGCTGAAACGGTGAAGGAGTGGGCTGGAGCGGTAAAGCTTCACGGCAAATCCGGCAGCATGGCGAAGAGCGCCACGGTGGTGTTCAAAGTTGGAAACACCGCCAAGGAAAGCATCGTCACCCGTATTACCGATGAGGTGGTGCTGGGCATCTCTGCCAATGACGCACCTGTTCTGGTGGAGGCGGAGAACAAGGTCTTTGAAGCTGTGGCCAATTCCAAACTGAGCATTCCCTTGCAGGTCAAGCGCCGTGCCGATTGCACGGAGGCAATCAAACTAGCGGCGCTGGGCCTGAACGATGCCGCTGCGGAAACAGATATCGCGGCGAAGGCAAACAACGGCAAGCTCGACTTGGACCTTGCGAAGCTGAAGCTCGTGCCGGGCGACTATCAGGTGGTGTTGCAAGGGACAGTGAAGTTCAAGCACAAGCGCGGCGATGATCCCAAGGCGGCGGCCAAAGACCTGATTTTCCTAGTTCACTCCAAAGCTATCAGCGTCCGGGTGCTGCCAGTGGAAAAGAAACCGCAGTCTGTGGCGAAGAAATCATGAGAGACTCCTGGTTCAATCTTATTGCCTGTGCATTAATGTTAGGTAGTGTGGCCCTGGCGGGACCCCTTCCGGTGACTGCTATCGTTCGCAAGACGCCGGTGGATTTTTCCGGAGAGGTCTATCCAGTGCTCAAGGCTAATTGCATTGCCTGTCACAACAAGACAACGACGAAGGGCGGGCTCAACGTGGAGACGCCGGAGCTCATGAAAAAAGGCGGCGAAAGTGGCACCGCCATCGAGCCGGGAAAGGGGGCGGACAGCTTGTTGCTGCAATCCGCCGCGCATCAGGGGGATTCCGACATGCCGCCAAAAGGCAACAAGGTGGGTGCGGTGAACCTGACGCCGGAAGAGCTGGGCCTGATTAAGCTGTGGATCGATCAGGGCGCCAACCCCGGCAAGAAACGCGTGCAGCAGATTGCGTGGCAACCTTTGCCGCCAGGGCTGCATCCCATCTACGCCACGGCCATGTCGCCGGGCGGTGAGTTCGCGACATGCAGCCGGGCTAACCAGGTGTTTGTTTATGACCTCGCATCGCGGCAGCTTGCGGCGCAGTTTGTCGGACACCGTGATATGACGCTGGCGCTTGCCTTTAGTCCGGATGGAATGCGGCTGGCGAGCGGCAGCTTTGGCGAGGTGAAAATCTGGAGGCGCGAGCCTGTTGCTATGCCAATGAGCGCCGCCGTCAAAGCGATCATGGATGCAGTGGCGAAGCTCCAGCAGGCCAGTCGCAGCGTGGGGCTGACAACGCTGGACGTGGTCTTTCACACCAGCGCCATCAACCTTGCGACGACCCAGATGACCGCTTTTAAGGAGCGGGTGAAGAAGGCTAACGACGCCATTGGCGACACCCAGAAGAAACTGGAGGAAAAGGAAAAGGCCATGAAAGCCGCCACCGATGCTAAGTTGGCCGCACAGAAAGCGCTGGATGAGGTGAAGGCCGTGGTTGAGAAGGCACCCAAGGACAAGCCGGACCCCGTGCTGGCGAAGAAGCAGACCGACGCCCAGACGAAGCTCGATGCGGCGATCAAAGCGGAAGGCGGCGCTGCGGATATGCTGAGGCCTGCTGAAAGGGCGGTAGCGGATGCCAAGGCCGAAGTGCCCAAGGTCATCCAGCTTCAGGCCAAAGCCGAGAAGACGCTGACCGATGCTAAAGCAGCCCAGGCTGTGGCGCAGGCAGCACAGAAGAAGGCTAACGACGAGGTGGCTGCGGCGACAAAGCTTGTGGCTGAATCGGTGAAAGCTGGTGGCGCGGTGCTGCTTTCACCGGATCAGCGCTGGCTTGCGGAAGCTCAGCCTGATGGCAGTTCGACTATCTGGGCAATGGGCTCGGGCCTGCCTGTGGCGAATTTTGTTCCTAAAGCAGGAGCCAAACCCGCGCTGTCCTGGAAGCCGGACAATCAGCTCACCTGGCCAGCCGACAGCGGCGCGCTTGTCACGCAGCACATGGCCCCGAAATGGATCTTGGAACGCACTATGGGCACCGGCGACGCTGCTTCCGTGATCACGGACCGCGTGAATGCGCTCGGCTTCAGCCCCGATGGCAAGACAGTTGCTGTGGGCAGCGGCGCACCTTCGCGCGGAGGTGACATCACGATTTGGGACACTGTCACCGGCAAGCTGATGCAGGCCATCCGTGATCGTCACAGCGATGCGGTGCTGAGCCTGGAGATCTCGCCAGATGGCAAACTCATCGCGAGCGGCGGAGCTGACAAGCAATTGCGCATCTCAGAAATGGCGAGCGGCAAGCTGCTCAAGACGTTCGATGGCCACACCCATCACGTGATGGGTGTGAGTTGGCGCGCCGATGGCCGCGTGGTGGCCAGTTCCGGCGCGGACAATGCGGTGAAGGTTTGGGACTGGGTTACTGGCGAGCGCCGAAAGAAC
This sequence comes from Verrucomicrobiaceae bacterium, assembly GCA_028293175.1. Classification (GTDB taxonomy): domain Bacteria; phylum Verrucomicrobiota; class Verrucomicrobiia; order Verrucomicrobiales; family Verrucomicrobiaceae; genus CAINXC01. Next base: position 19,951 of record JAQGPI010000344.1, read on the forward strand.
CTCGATGGCTGGGACAAGGAAGTCACCAGCGTGCATTATCTTGGCACCAGCAACCGCCTGCTCACCACTTGCGGCGACAAGCAGGTGCGGCTGATCGGCGAGGACGCCAGCGCCCCCGCCGCGCTGGCCGGCACGACGGATTTCATGCAAAGCGCCTCTGCGTCACGCAGCGGCCAGTGGGTGGCTGCTGGTGGAGAAGACAGCGTGCTGCGTGTGTGGGAAGCCAAGGGCGGCGCGATCATGGCGAGCTTCGCGGCCCCTTAATTGTCAGTCGGTAGAGCGCCAAATGGTGGGTATTCACTCCACGCAGCGAGGGCATGGTTGCCAAGCGTTGGCCCGCCCGCTATGAATGCGGCCGATGAAGTCCCTTTTCCTGACCAACGAATATCCTCCCTACGTCTATGGCGGCGCGGGAGTACATGTGGAATACCTGTCCAGAGAGCTGGCGAAGCTCTGCGCGATGGAAGTGCGTTGCTTTGGCGACCAGGAAGAGCAGCAGCCCAATCTCACCGTGCATGGCGTGGGCTTAGATGCCTCCTCATGGACCAGTCCCGCCAACTTGAAATCGGTGTTTGGAGCGTTGCAGCGCAATCTGGATTTCAACACCCAAAAGATCGATGCCTCGCTCGTGCATGTGCACACCTGGTATGCCCATTTTGCCGGCATCCTCGCCAAGCTCAATTATGGCATTCCCATGGTGCTCACTGTGCATTCCCTGGAGCCCCTGCGTCCTTGGAAACGCGAGCAGCTCGGCGGCGGTTATGATTTCACTGCATGGCTGGAGCGTACGGCGATTGAGATGGCGGATGCGGTGATCGCCGTTTCGGAGGAAACCAAGGATGACCTCATGCGTCTGTTCACCCTTGATGAGAAGAAGGTACACGTGATTCACAACGGCATCGACCTTGCCGAGTACACGAAGGTCGATCAGCCCGGTGTGCTGCGCCGTTATGGAGTCGATCCCGCCGTGCCTTATGTTCTGTTCGTGGGTCGCATCACGCGACAGAAGGGCATCGTGCATCTCGCGCGTGCTATCCAGCATATGAACCCTGGCTTCCAGATCGTGCTCTGCGCCGGTGCGCCGGACACACCGGAACTGGCGGAAGAAATGAAGGCGCTAGTGGCCGAAGCCCAGCGCCATCGCGATGGCATTGTGTGGATTCAGGCCATGGTCGATCTTCAGGATAAGATCGCGCTGTACTCACATGCCGCAGTGTTCTGCTGCCCTTCCATCTATGAGCCTTTCGGCATCATCAATCTCGAAGCCATGGCCTGCGAAACGGCCGTGGTTGCCAGCGCTGTGGGCGGAATCAAGGAAGTAGTCCTAGAGGGCGAAACCGGCTTCCTGGTGCCACTGGAACAGCAGACGGAAAGCCCGTTTGAAGCGGTCGATCCCGAAGGTTACTCCCGCGATCTGGCCGCCGCCATCAACAGGCTGATGGCGGATGAAGATCTGCGCAACCGGATGGCCAAGGCAGGCCGCAAGCGCGCGGAAGATCACTTTAGCTGGAGCTCTATCGCGAAGAAGACGCTGGTGCTTTATGAGGCGCTGGTGAAGTAAGCCCATGCTACAGCCCCGCATCAGTCTATGTACTTTCTCCTGCCACCAGCACTGGCAGGCGCTGCAGAAGGGGGTGGCGGGTACGAAGTTTCATGACGCCGTTAGCTTCTTTGACTACGCCTTCAGCCTTGGTGCGGAAGGTGTGCAAACGGCGGTGCATGGCCAGGAACAAGCCAGGGCCATGCGCGCCAAAGTGGACGGCGGCGGGTACTATGAGGGTGATATCGGCCTGCCGAAGACCGACGCCGACCTCGCTTCATTTAACAATGATGTGCAGTATGTCAGCGACGCGGGTGGCAAGGTGGCCCGTGCGGTGCTGACGGGCATCCGGCGTTATGAAGGCTTCAAGTCGCTGGCGGAGTTCAAGGAATTCCGGGCGAGGGGTTTGAAGACGTTGCAGGTCATCGAGCAGGTGCTCAGCAAACACCGGCTGCGTCTGGCGCTAGAAAATCACAAGGACCAGACTGTCGCCGAACTGGTGGAGTTGCTGCGGCAGGTCAGCAGTGAATGGATTGGCGTCTGCGTCGATACTGGCAACAACATCGCTTTGCTGGAGGAACCGCATGCCGTGGTCGAGGCGCTGGCTCCCTTTGCGGCCAGCGTGCATTTGAAGGACATGGCGGTGCAACCTTATGCGGACGGCTTCTTGCTCAGCGAGGTGCCGCTGTGCACGGGTTTTCTGGACATGCCACGGATCATAGCCACGCTGCGCAAGGCCAATCCCGGCATCGGCTTCAACCTAGAAATGGGTACTCGCGATCCATTGAGAGTACCTTGTCTCACACAAGGATACTGGATTCCATTCGCCGAGCGGCCCGCCGTTGAGCTGGCGAAAGCCTTGGCACAAGTGCGAGATCATCCAGCCCGTCAGCCGCCACCGTCTGTTTCTGGGAAGCCTGTGGCTCAAGTGCTGGCCGAGGAAGAGGAGAACAACCGCATCTCCCTGGCCTGGATGAAAACGCATATCGTGTGATTCGATGAAGCCGCCGAACATCAAGACCCTAGAGCAGGCACGCAAGTATGTGCTGCGGGTGAAGACCTGCCTTATCTTTGGCTCACACAAATCGAAGCTGCCGAGCCTGTGGCAGGTGGTGAAGCTGCCGGAACGTCAGCCCGGCGAGAAGGGCTGGGGAAGGAAGATCACGGCGATCTGGACATGGAAGAACGAGCTGCCCGCCCTTTGTCCGGATGAAATCTTCTATGGCAAACTGCCGGGCGGCCTGGCCATGCTCATGAGCATGGATCACATGCGGGAGGTGCATTATCCGGCGCATCACAAGGACATCTCGCAATGCAGTCCGCTGGCACGCAAGCTTTACGAACTCATCCGCAGCGAGCCGCGCACCACCAGCGAACTGCGCAAGCTCTTCCCGCCTTCACCCACGCTGACCAAGTCGATGCTGGACCGCGCGCTGGTGGAGTTGCAGGTGACACTGAACATCGTGCGTTCAAATGCACCGGAAGTGGAGCAGGACACGTGGCTTAAGTTCAGCGAGCAGTACCCGGAGTTCGCTGATTAAACGAGGCAATGCTCACTTGGCGGCCTTCTTTCCCTTTCCCTTCCTCGCACCGTCCCCACCTTTCTCACCGCCGAAGGGCTGGGCTTGCTTAACGAACGCCGCAGGCCGCTCGCCTTCAAACTGCTTCAAGGCCGCTTGCAGCTTGACCTTGGCGGCGCTTGCTTCGGCATTGGGCTCTTTTACTTCCTGCGTTTCGTTGTCGTCCTTTAAAGTGTTAAAGAACCGTCCGTCCTTGTAGAGCTTGAACTGCGCATCATGTGCAAATTCGGCCTGGGCTATAGGACCTCCGCTGGGATTGTACCAGCAATAGAGCCATTCTCGCGGCTGGCCTTTTTCACCGCGCAGTTGCGGCAGGAAACTGCGACCATCCAGCTTCGCATCGGCCGGAGGAGGCGCGGCGGTGATGTCACACAGCGTGGGGAGGAAGTCAGTGGCATCGATGAGATCTGCACACACCTTTCCATTAGCAAAATGACCGGGCCAGTTGCCTATCGCCGGCACATGCGTTCCCCAGGTGGTGGAGGTGCCTTTGCCGCCCACCACATCGCGGCCTTGGAAGCGTGAGGGTGTGCCGCGGCCGGTGCCGTTGTCGCCCAGAATGATCAATGCCGTGTTGTCGCGCAGATGCAGCTCCTCAAGCTTCGCCACAAGCTTGCCGATCAGTTTGCCGGTGTAGGCCACCATGTCCGGGAAATGACCTTTGCGCCTACCCCTGCCGCTCTTGGCTTCCAGATAATCTGGGCTGTCCGGCGTGGCATCATAGGGGTCATGCGTGAGCATCATCGGATAGTATAGGAAGAAAGGCTCGTCCT
>JAQGPI010000355.1 GCA_028293175.1 Verrucomicrobiaceae bacterium
CCGTGGGCAGCAATGAAGAAGCAGCGGTGGTTTCGGGCTTACCAGTGCAGAAGGTGGTGGTCACCGCTTTCGCCATTATGGGCGCGATTGTGGCGGTCACCGGTTTTATGCAGACCAGCTACACCGGCAGCAGTACTACAACTATCGGCGAGCTGATGGAACTCGATGCCGTGGCCGCTTGCGTGATCGGCGGCGTGAGCCTGAAGGGTGGCCGCGGTAGCGTGATGGGCGCTCTCTTTGGGGCCCTCATCATGGCTTGTCTGCTCAATGGCATGTGGTTGATGGCCATTGCCGAGCAGGACAAGTTGATCGCACGCGGCGCGGTGCTGATCCTGGCGGTGTGGATGGACAAGAGGCTGGAGAAATAGCCTCGCTACTTCCGGTGCGTGAAGGGATAGCTCTGCGCCACGGCAACGATCAGCGGCTCCATCTTAAACCCTTGCTGCTGCAAGGTCTGCTCCAAACGCAGGAGCGTGGGCTGGTCATACGGCTCCAGCCCGCGACCCAGCGAGTAGCCTAACAAGCGCGTGCAGAAATTGCGGATGAATTTTGCTTTCTCGCCGATCAGTATCTTGCGCAGTTCGGCGGGGGTTCCAAACTTCTGGCCGTCGGGCATAACGCCATTGGCGTCTAGCGGCTTGCCATTCTCATTGTCGCGCCACTGGCCAATGGCGTTGAAGTTCTCCAGTCCAAAACCGGGCGGATCCATGCGCAAGTGACACCCCATGCATTCTTCCTTGCTACGGTGCTTTTCGAGAACCTGACGGAAGGTATGATTGTTCAGCTTGCGGTCGTCTTCCGGCAGCTTGGTCACGTTTGCAGGCGGCGGCGGAGCTGGTGTGCCAAGCAACTGCTCTAGCACCCATTTGCCGCGCAACACAGGACTGGTACGCTGGGGATAAGCGGTAATCGTGAGAATCCCGGCCATGCCGAGCACACCCCCGCGCTTCCTGTCCGGCAGGTTTATGCGGCGGAACTCCTGCCCTTGAACCCCAGGCCAGCCGTAGAACTTCGCCAGTGGCTCATTCACATACGTGTAATTGCTGTCGAGGAAATCCAGCACGCTACCGTTTTGGCGCAGCACTGCATCGCTGAACTTCAGGGCTTCGTCGTACATGGCTTGCCGCAAGCCGTCGTTAAACTCGCGGAACTTATTGCGGTCCGGGTCCGAGGTGCTGAACAACTCATCAAACCGCAGCCACTGGCCGCTGAAGTGCCTGGCGAAGGCGTCGCCTTTATTGTCCGCTAGCATACGCTTCACCTGCTGCGCAATGATGTTGGAGTCGCCCAGCTTGCGATCATGCGCCAGCTTCAGCAGTTGTTCATCAGGCATCGTGGACCAGAGGAAGTAGCTCAGTCTCGACGCCATGTCATACCCATCGACTACCCAGGGCTGCTTCTCCCCTGCCCTGTCGGGCTCTTGAAGAAACAGGAACTTGGGCGAAAGCAGCACCGCTTTGAACGCAATGCGCATGGCGGCCTCGAAGTCCAATCCCCGCTTGCTCGCTTGGTCGAACACGCTGACCAGCGGCCCCACGTCCGTATCCGTCATATCTCTGCGGTAGGCGCGATAAGCAAAGTCGCGAAGGTTCGTTGAAGCGGCCGCCTGGGGCGTGATCTTGCCATCCGGACGTTGCTTGATGAGGCGGATCTTCAGATCCTGCTTCGCATATACTTGGCGCAACCCTTCATCAGCGGCCTCAATGTATTTCTCGATCAGCAGCGCGGGGATGAAGAGCGTGTCAGCATTGTTATCGAAGCCCTCGCCGCCGCCGCCATCACGGGGAAACTTGTCGCTTAGTTCCCCGCCCACACCGCCAAGCAAGTCGCGCATCGTGTAGCCGTATTCGTGGCGATTGAGCCTGCGCACCTTGTGCGTGCCTGGATCAACGGGCTTCATTGCCAGCACCGCCTTCTCCGCATTGTCGATCCATGAGAGCAGATTCTTCCGCTCATCTTCCGAAGGCTGCTCCTTCTTCTTCGGGGGCGGCATGGTCTTCAGCTGGACCACCTCGCGCACCTTGTCCCACAGCCGCACATCCAACTTGGCCGTGGCTGCATCCTGAAGGGATTCCAGGTCGATGTCCGCTTTTTTTACCGAGTTGTCGTGACACTCAAAACAAGTGCGCTCTAGCACCGGCAAGATGTTGTGATCCAGAGCGGTCAGGACTGCGGCTGCTTCATCAGCACGAGCAGAGGAAAGCAGCGCGAGGGCGTAGATCGTGAGGAAAAAACGGAGCATCAATGACGAAGGTTACGTCGGCGTGAGTGATACGCTTTCAATGACTCACATCGGCACCGCACCACCGCCACTATTCCACCATTTTGAAAGGCGGGCCGAAGGAACCGCAGGAGTCGCGGCCATGTCATAGTGCGAGGTGTCGTTGAAAAGCGTCAAGCGAGCGCGCACTGGACCTTTAAAATCGACAATGTTCAGCGCCGCCGGATTCTGGTCCAGATTGTCCCGGTACCGACGGGGATCGAAGCCTAACAACGAGCTTAGCAACAACCGGATTGTGGCCTTGTGCGAAACGATCAGCACCTTGCCCTCCGGATGAGTGCGCACAATATCCATCAGCACGGGCAGCGAACGAGCGGTCACTTGGAGTCCGCTCTCACCACCATCGGGCGCGAAGGTGAAGGGATCTTCCTCCCAGGCCGCGGCTTCTGCGGGGAACTTGGCCTCCACCTCGGCACGGGTGAGTTGTTCCCAGTGTCCGTGCGAGATCTCACGCAGGCCATCGCGAGCAACGATAGGCAGTCCATGAGGGCCTGCCAGAATGCTCGCCGTCTCCATCGTGCGATCCATGGGCGAGGCATAGACAGCGGTGATTGACTCTTGGCTCAGGCGAACCGCGAGCCGCCGTGCCTGCTCCCTGCCTTCATCTGAAAGCTGAACATTAGTCGCGCCTGCAAAGCGGTCTTCGGCCGTAAGGGCAGTGGCACCATGGCGCACGAGAAAGATGCGGGTATGCATGAGGTGTGATACAATCAAGGATAGAGCAGGTACCGCTGGCGGGCCTCCCGGAAGCTATTCACGCTGCCCTGCCAGCGGCTGACGATGGTCGCAGGATTCGCGCCACGGCGGAGGTCGCTGTAGAATGACGAGCTGCCATATACCTTGTTAAAGAGATTGAGTTCATCCCCGCGCAAACGTCCCGCAACCTTGCCACCGCTCAGGCGATTGAGTTCAGCCGTAAGGTAGATGTCCAGGGCGGTGAGGTTTGCAGGTGAGCGCGGACTGATGGAGAGGCGTACCCCACCGTCGCCGCCATGCTGATAGGCCGAGAAGCTGACGCCCGGGAAGCCCCAGCGGCGGGCGGCGGCCAGCATCGCATCCGGATTGACCCCGGCGGCACCGGCATAGGTAAAGGGATCACCCGACC
>JAQGPI010000361.1 GCA_028293175.1 Verrucomicrobiaceae bacterium
CTGGCCGCCACTCCTACGGCGTTCTACGGCATCGTCACGCGTGGCGATGCGACCAGCTTGGATGCCTACGGGTACGGCGCGGGCTACTTCGCCCGCACCTTCACCTATGTCATCTACAAGGACTTCCCGGATATCTCCCACCCGTTGCAACGATTCACCGCCCTGGCTTCTGGCGGCGTGCAGATCACGCCGAAGTGAGGAGAGCGGTGCGGGAACAGGAGCGAATCGGTGCAATGATGAAGAGGAGATACCGCTCGAGTCCATCTTCTTGCGGAGAACGGTCACCTTCCCTCAGGCGAACCGAAAATCCCGGTAGGGAAGAGCTGCGCCCGCGTGAATGAAACGCTCATCAAGCACAGCCTTGCCAGCGCGCCGCCGCGCTTTAGTTGTCTGCAAGCCCTTGCTTGTCGCAGCTCATGCCTTTTCTCCAGCGCCGATACGTCCCTTCCGTGCTCGCCCTCTTGAGCGGCATCATCCTGCATTTCGCCATGCCCAGGTGGAATGTGGAGACCTGTCTGTGGCTGTGGATACACCCGCTGCTGGCGGTGCTGTGGCTGAGGGAACCGCAGCCGGTGATCGTGGCCGCCACGCCTGCCGGGCGCATCCGCAGGCTGTGGCGCAAGACCGCGCCGGGCTGGCCTTCGTTCAGGCTCGGCTGGCTCGCGGGCCTGGGGTTCATGGTGCCCACGCTCTCCTGGGTGCGCAACTCGCCGCGCGTGTTTGCCGGGGCCATTGATAGCTCCTGGGCGGGCTGGGGCGCGGAGCTTGGCGGCGTGGGCACGGTGGCGGCGATGGCCGGGTTCATGGCGCTGTATTTCGGCGTGTGGGCGGTGTTCATGGTGAAGGTGGCAAGGCCCCGGCGCGAGGTGCTGCTCAACGGCACCTGGCTGCAAATCTCCGCCGAATCCCTGCGCTGCTCGGCGCTCGCCGCCGCCTTCTGGGTGGTGATGGAATGGCAGCGCGGCATCATCATCACCGGCTTCGCCTGGGACGGCCTGGGTGTTGCACTGTCTCACAATTTGATACTGGTGCAGATCGCCGACATCGTGGGCATCGCGGGCACTTCGTTCCTGCCGGTGCTGCTCTCCTGCGTGATCTTCAACACCGCCTGCCGCGTCTTCCTCGGCTGGCGGGGGAAGCAGCGCTTCCGCCTGTGCCTGGACACCAGCGCCGCCGTGCTGGTGCTGGCCCTGGTCGCCGTGTACGGCATCAAAAAGATGGCCGAGAAGCCCGAGACCATCCCGGTGAAAGTCGCCTGCGTGCAGCTCAACATCCCGCAAGCAGTGTACTGGAGTGGCTCACACATTGCCGAAATGTATCAACGCTACGCGGAACTCACGCGCCTATACGCGGAGAACCGCCAGGGTACGAAGGAGCCGCCCGTGGACCTCGTCATCTGGCCGGAAGGCGCGCTGGAGCTGGCCTTCAACCATGAGCAGCACCCCGATTACATCAATGAACTGCTGGGCCTGGGCGACTTCGCCCTGCTGGCGGGTTGCGCGGTGGGCGATCCGGTGAACAAGCCCTTCTACAACAGCGCCGCGATGTTCACGCACGATTTCAAGCACGTGCAATTTTACCATAAGGTGCACCTCGTTCCCTTCGGCGAGTACCTGCCCTTCCGCTGGTTCCCGCCCATGCAGATGTTCCTCGGCGGCGTGATCGGCGGCGACTTCAATTTTGGCCCCAGCCTGGAGCCGCTGCTGCTGGCGAGGCCGCAGGTGCAGGTGATCCCGCTGATCTGTTTCGAGGATACCGTGGGCGATCTCGCGCGCCAGTTTGTGCGTGATCAACCGCAGTTCATGGCGAACCTGACCAATGATGGTTGGTTCCTCGACAGCGCCGAAATGGACCAGCACAAGGCCGCCGCCATCTTCCGCTGCATCGAGTTGCGCCGCCCTATGGTGCGCGCGACGAACACCGGCACCACCTGCTTCATCGATGAGCGCGGCGTGGAGATCAGCCGCCTCGCCGATCCCGAAACCGGCAGCACCTTAATCGAAGGCGTGCTCCCCGGCACTATCAACGTGCCGCTGCATCCAGTGATGACCTTTTACGCGCGCTACGGCGATGTGTTCTCCTGGCTCTGCGCGGCAGTGTCGGTCCTGGCGATGAGCATGGTGTGGCGGCGGCGCACGCGGCCGTAGAGCATTTAAGGAATTCCGAGGTCGTATTACGGGAGCCTGAAGGGCTTCCGTCAACACGCCCAGGGTTCACGCGAGGCGACGAGCGGAAACCCTGGGAAACGGCCTGGAACGTGATGGCGCAAAGCCATGACATGGCCGAAGCCGCCGGCTCCCCGGCAGCGCCAGTGCAAGGCGCTCTCACTTGTCCGTGCCGGGCTTCAGCACCGCAGTCCGATCATCGCTTATAGTGCTGCCGGGACGGTGCAGGCGCATGAATTCCTCTCCTGTATCCGGGCTGCGGATGTAGTAGGCCACGCGGTGATCCAGATGCGCGAGGTCGGGTGGGTTCGGCTTTTTGTTCTGCGCTGCCATGCGCGCAGCCTTGGCATCATCATAGATGGCCACGTGAAGTTCGAGGATTCTTTTGGTGTCCTCGTGGAAGGACTTGCCGAGCAGCAGGAGGCGGGCTCGGGTGGCGTCTGCGGGATCGATGAGGATGATCTTGTGCAGGCCGTTGCTCATGAAGGACCGGTCCACCAGCTTGTAGTCCGGCGGGATGGCCAGGGCGAGCTCATCCGCCAGCCGCACCTGCCAGTCCGCAGCGGTGAAGAAGGCGGAGTTGGCCTTGCGGCGTTTGGCGACTTCCGCCGCTACAGCTTTGCTCAAGGGGGAGGTGGGATTCTTCAGCTCCGGGTGCTTGGCGATAGCCTGGGCCTGATAGTCCTGCTGCGTCTGGCCGAAAGCGGCCTGCGCGGCGAGGCAGGCCGCTGCGAGCAGGAGAGGAAGAAGGCGCATACCATTCCCTCTAGCGACTGGCAGCGGCGATGTCACGTTTTTTGGGACAGATGGGAGGAATGGGAGGAATGGGAGGAATAGACAGCCCCTCAGCTCTCAGTCCATCAACCATCACCTATCAACCATCAACTTGCCCCCCAACTTGCACACCTCAACTTCCCCTCCCCTCCCCACTCCCTGCGTTGACAACGCCCCTGGCTGCCCTCAAATACCGCCCATCATGTCAACCCCCACGCTGGACATCCAACGCATCGCCACCCTTTCGCGCCTGAAGCTCTCCGAAGAGGAAGGCGCGCAGTATGCCGGGCAGTTGAGCAAGATCCTCGATTACATGCATGTGCTAGAGAAGCACGACCTCTCCGGCGTGGAGCCCAGCGCCCATGCCATCCCCATGTTCGATGTGTGGCGCGAGGATGTCTCCCGCCCCGGCTTCACCTGCGCCGAAGCCCTCGCCAACGCCCCGCGCAAATCCGCCGACCAGTTCATGATCGGCAAAGTGGTAGAGTAAAAAGGACACCCGGTTATCCGCTTCCGGCTCCCACTTATCCCTTTTCCCTTACCCCTTTTCCCTTCTTCCCCCCGCCGTGTCCCTCGCCACCGAAACCATCGCCTCCCTCCGCTCGCGCCTTCTCTCCAAGGAGATCACCGCCACGGACATCGTCACCGACCTCGTCAAGACCATTGAGGCGCGCAATCCCGAGATCGGTGCCTATCTTTCCTACGATGTCCAGGCCGCGCTCGATGAGGCTGCCAAGGCCGATATTAGCCAGCCCCTCGGCGGCATCCCCCTGGCCATCAAGGACAACATCAACGTCACCGGCCAGCCCTGCACCTGTGGGTCCAAGATGCTGGCGGAAAACTACACCGCCCCCTACGATGCCAGCGTGATCAGCCAGCTCCGCGCCGCTGGTGCGGTGCCCTTTGGCCGCATGAACATGGATGAATTCGCCATGGGCTCCTCCACGGAGAACTCCGCCCTCGGCGTCACCCGGAATCCCTGGGACCTCGGCCGAATCCCTGGCGGCTCCAGCGGCGGCTCCGCAGCCAGCGTCGGCTCCGATCTCGCCATCGCCGCGCTTGGCTCCGATACCGGCGGCTCCATCCGCCAGCCCGCCGCCCTCTGCGGCTGCGTGGGCATGAAGCCCACCTACGGCCGCGTCTCCCGCTACGGCCTCGTCGCCTTCGCCTCCTCCCTCGATCAGATCGGCCCCCTCACCAAGACCGTCGAAGACGCCGCCCTCCTGCTCAATCACCTCTGCGGCAAGGACGCCGCCGACTCCACCTCGCTCGACATCCCCGTGCCCGACTTCACGGCTAACATGCGAGATGGTGTCAAAGGCCTGCGCATCGGCCTGCCCAAGGAATACTTCGTCGAGGGCACCCACCCCGCCGTCTCCGCCGCCGTCCAGGCCGCCATCAAGCAATACGAAGCCCTGGGTGCCGAAATCATCGAGCTCTCCCTGCCCCACACCGATTGCGGCGTTGCCACCTACTATGTGTTAGCCCCTGCCGAGGCCTCCTCCAACCTCGCGCGCTTCGACGGCGTCCGCTACGGCCACCGCGCGCTCAACACCAGCGACGTGCTCGATCATTACATGACCTCCCGCGCCGAAGGCTTCGGCCCCGAAGTCAAGCGCCGCATCCTGCTCGGCACCTACGTGCTCAGCAGCGGCTACTATGATGCGTATTACCTGAAGGCCCAGCGTGCCCGCACCTTCATCCGCCAGGATTTCGAGACCGCCTTCGAGAAAGTCGATGTCATCCTCTCCCCCACCTGCCCCAGCCCCGCGCATAAGATGGGCGAGATGAAGAACGACCCCCTCACCATGTACCTCGAGGACGTCTTCACCATCGCCGCCAACCTCGCCGGCCTCCCCGCCCTCAGCCTCCCCTGCGGCCACGATGTGAGCACCGGCAAGCCCCTGCCCATCGGCATGCAGCTAGTGGGCAAGTCCCTCGACGAATCCACCCTCCTCAAAGCCGCCTGGGCCTACGAGCAGAGCACGGACTGGCATAAGATCCGGGCGAAGTAGGCACATAGAAAGTGGCAGGGGCATTGCCCTTCGGGACTGCGTAGCTGCCCCTTGGGTTCCCGGCCCCTCGCTCCCGCCAATTCAGGGAACGAGTAGCCCAGTTGCGCCGCAACTGGATCAGGTTCTCTGCCGCCCCACATTACGCGCGGCAGCAGCCGCCTCCCGCATCTTCTCCACAATGCGCACCTTTTCAGGATAAGGCAGCGCCATCAGCCGCTTCCGCCGCTCGGTCCCCTCTTCCAGCGTTCGTTGCATCAGCGGGCTCATGAGGCGTCCAAATCCTCCAGCATCCTCACCACCGTCGCCTCCAGCGCAGGCACCTGCAAATGCAGCGCATCCCATAGCGTCACGTACTGGATGTCATCGTAGCCATGGCTCAAGTAGTCCCGCATCCCCGCGATTTTCCGCCATGGCACCTCGGCATACCGCGCCCGTAAGTCCTGCGGCAGGCGTTTCACCGCCTCGCCCATGCACTCCATCGCCCGTTCGAAGGCCCTCAAGCGCAGCTTGTCGCCAAGCAGAGTATCCAGCGTCTGACCCTTCACAAAATCACGCGCTTCCGCGATGAACTCGACCACCTGCTCCAGCGTCACCCGTGAATCACGCTCACTCATAGATCGTGACCATCTGCTTTTCCACACGCGGCAGGATGTGACGGTTCAGCTTCGAGCAGAAATCCACCCGCCTGCCGATGATCTCCGCCAGCTCATCGCCATAGCCGAAGTAGTCCAGCCCCACGCCATCCAGCGCCCCGGGCTCAAAGTCCGCCAGCACATCCACATCACTGCGCTCCGGGTCAAAATCATCTCGCACCGCCGAGCCGAACACACTCATCTTCCGTATCCCACGCTCACGACAGAACCGCGCGATCCTTTCGGAGTCGATCTTGATCGGCAGTTGGTCCAGGGTTTTCATTGCGGCTTAGCGTTCACAAACGGGCGACGACGGCTTGATGCACGTCTTCAGCGTGTTGATGGCACAAACGTAGCCGGATTCGGGAAAACGTAAAGTGTGCGCAACAGGGTTCGAACCATGACCAATTAATTTATTTGATTGTCACTCCTACTCTGGGCATACTCCATAATAATTTTACTCACTCAATGCTACCAACAGCTCTGACATCTCCTGTTGATACCCTGGATTCATCTGATCCAGGAGACATGGTGATAAAAAAGTTCAGATACCAATTCGGCTACGGGGTAATTTTGCTGGCAGGCATGGTGGAGGGGAAATTGCGTCACAAAGCCATCTGGTGTGAACAGTACGAAGATTTTTTGGGAGAGGACTCCGATGGAACATTCGTCGCGTATCAAATAAAAACTCGAAGATCCGAAATTGGCGAGTGGGACACTAATGATGAGGCATTCATCAAAAGCGTCGGTCGTTTCATCGACTTGCAGAAGAAATTTCCAGGAAAGATTTCAGCGTTCAAGTTTGTCTCAAATACTGAATATTCGACATCGAGCGCAAAGGGTAGCGAGATGTACAGCCCAATTAAACTCCTCAACGTTACCCGCACATTATCGTCAGAGAACGACATTACCGGAGAAGTTAAGAAGGGGTTTTATAAACTTGTTTCTGCTGTTGGCAGTACACCCGGAGAGCTTTTTTCTGTTCTTCGGTGCATGAATGTTGTTCGCGGACCC
>JAQGPI010000092.1 GCA_028293175.1 Verrucomicrobiaceae bacterium
CATGGCCAGGGCCATGGCGCGGACTTCGGTTATGGCTTTGGCAAGTTGAGTACGCAGCGGTGTTGTACAGGTCGCTAGGCATGGAGCGAAATTCGTGATGACCGCATGTGTGGGTTCTTGCCCCGCAGCCACAGCCAGGGACTCGATACTTCTGGTGACCTGCTCAATAGTAGGTAGTAGGGCGGTCTCCTGGGCGGAAGGTGTGAGAGGCAGATGTACGGCCATTGCGGTCAGTGCCCTGGCCAGCCGCTGGTTGTAAGTGATGAGAGCGGAGGCGCGGGCGGCGTGCTCCTCCGAATGCGCGGGCTCCGCGAGCAGTCGCTGGAGAGAAGCGGCTGCGAAGCGATTGGCGTTCTCCGCTTTGCGTTTGACCATGAGGAGATCAAGGTCGTGTGGGGCCTCGCGAATGAAGAGGCCTATGGATCGCAAATAGTCGCTATTGGCGCGAATAGCGGCGGCCAGGAGAGTGGTGAATTTTTCGCCTTCCCAGATGGGCCAAAAGAACAAGGCTGAAGTGAGCGCCAGCGCGCCACCTGCGAGGGTGCATAGGACGCGGGTGAGAGGAAAATCAAGGTGTACGACACTCAGTGTTTCCGTAATCAGCACGAGCATCAGTGTGACAAAGAAGACGGCGGCATCGTAGCGTTGCTTCAGACAGTAAGCGAAAGCGAAGGCCATCATTCCGGCGCAGATGTCCAGGAGGTACAAGGGCATGGGAATGGCCAGAAGAAGGCTGCCCAGCAAGGCCCCAAACAACGTGCCCATGATCCTCTCGCCCGCACGCTGCCGAGTGGAACCATAATCGGGCTGTAAAATCACCACCACTGTGAACGCAATCCAATAGCCCCGTGGAATGTCGAAGCCTTTGTAAACGGCCACGGAAAGCATGGTCAGCACCGCCATGCGCAAGCCGTAGCGCATCAACACCGGATCGATCTGCGAGGTGGGGTTAATCCAGGCGGCCAGCGCCTTCATCGGCTGCCTGCCCAGCTCGGGCAGGCGGCCTGCGAAACTGCTCTTTACGGAGCCATGATCAACGGTTTCGGCCAGCACCTTGCGAAGGCGGGTGAGCTCTTCGGCGACACTCCCCAGAGTGGCGCCCGCATGCGTGTTCGCGCCCTCATCTCCGAGTTGTGCGTTCAGCACTTGAATGAGATGCAAGCAGCGGCGGAGGCGGATTTCAGTGGTGCCGAAGTTACCTGGTTGATGGGTGATCAAGGTGATGGCCACGGAGCGGGCCGCATCGCTCAAAGCCTTCAAAACGGAATCAACCGTGGGCAGATGGTGGGCGAATTGAGGCTGATCCAACAGCGGTTCCAGAGTGCCGTGCAAGGCGAGCAGGCGCATGACAAGATGCACCACTTCAACCCGCATGCCTTCGAGGTGGCGGAGCAAGGATTCGGACTGCCTGCCCTTGGCTGCGCTAAGGATCACGAACGTGCGATCAAGGGCTTCCCGCAAAATCCTCTCCTTTTCGCTCAACGAAGATGTTCGCGAAGGCTTTGCGTCGTCCAAGGCCGGCCGCATGGTGTTGATCAAATCGGAGGCGGCGACCCAGGTTTCGGCCACGGCGTAACGCAGGGGATGCTGGGGCCTGAACGGCCATGCGATGATGTGCAACAATGCGGCCACAGCGCCACCGATCATGACCAACTGCGCAAAGTGCAGACCTTCCACCAGCGATCCGGGCTGTGAGAGACCCAGAAGAAACAGCAGCGCCGAAGAGACGCTGAGTGCCGGACCATAATCCGCACTGAGGTGACGCCAGAGCACGCCCACCAGCGCCAGAAAACCCATGCTCAATGTGGCGGCAATCACGCTTGATCCCGCCCAC
Organism: Verrucomicrobiaceae bacterium; assembly: GCA_028293175.1. GTDB lineage: Bacteria > Verrucomicrobiota > Verrucomicrobiia > Verrucomicrobiales > Verrucomicrobiaceae > CAINXC01. The sequence goes on from JAQGPI010000092.1 coordinate 1,835, forward strand.
ACGCCTAGCACGGCTGAGCCTGCCTCCGCTAGGGTCATGGTGGCGAGAATGAGTAACCGCATACCGTAAGCACCTCGCAGATCAGGCAAGGCGATGCTCTGCGCCGCCATGGCGATGAAAACTGCGTCGCCCCGCATGCCCATGGCATGGCAGATGAGCAGGGGCAGCAGGAAAGCCACCCCGACCCGCAGAGCGCGCCCCAGATTGGGACGAAGAGCGAGAAATTCGAGAAGGCAGTTCACTTGAGTTATCGAAGAGCAAAGCGGCCACGGCTGCAACATTACGTTGTCCACACTCAACACATCGCGCAGGGCCGCCCGCCCGTATCCTTTTCATGCAGTATTCCGTTCTCGATCTGGCGCCGATCCGGCAGGGTAGCACCGCGCCAGAAGCTTTCCGCAACAGCCTGGACCTGGCCCAGCATGCGGAGCGCTGGGGCTACCATCGTTTTTGGCTTGCCGAGCATCACAACATCCCAGGCATCGCCAGCGCGGCCACCTCGGTGGTGATTGCGCATGTTGCGGGCGGCACTTCGCGCATTCGTGTGGGCTCGGGAGGCATCATGCTGCCTAATCATGCGCCGCTGGTGATTGCGGAGCAGTTCGGCACCCTGGAGTCCCTGTTTCCTGGGCGCATTGATCTTGGGCTTGGCAGGGCTCCGGGCGGCGATCAGATGACGGCTCGCGCCTTGCGTCGTTCCTTGGGCAGCAGCGGGGATACCTTCCCCGAAGACGTAGCAGAATTGCGCTCGTACTTCCGGTCTTCTGCTCCAGGACAAATGGTTAGGTCGATTCCTGGCGAGGGGCTGGACATTCCGATTTACATCCTGGGGTCGAGCGACTTCGGGGCGCGGCTGGCTGCAAAACTGGGACTGCCCTTTGCCTTCGCCTCGCACTTTGCGCCCGGCTATCTGCTGGCGGCCATCGACTTGTACCGCCGGGAATTCAAGCCCTCGGCGCAGCTTGCCAAACCGCATGTGATGGTGGGTGTGAATGTGATCGCCGCCGATACCGATCAGGAGGCAACGAGGCTTTTCACCTCGCTCCAGCAGTTGTTCCTCAACATGATCCGCGGCACGCGCAAGCCCCTGCAACCGCCGTTCCCTTCCATGGACGGACAATGGAGCCCGTCCGAGCAAGTGCAGGTGGGGCGCATGACGCAATGCTCGGCCGTCGGCTCGGCAGATACGATCCGCGAAGAGTTGAAGGAAATTCAGGCGGAGACCGGCGCTGATGAGTTCATCGTCACCGCCGCTATCTTTGACCACGAGGCGCGACTTCGTTCCTTTGAGATCGCGGCGGAGGTTCTTGCGCAGCTCAAGGGCGGGGTGGCTGCTGCGCAAAGTCAGCATTGACGTTGCCCACGCCGTCCCGCAGTCTTGAGCCGATTTTTCTAACCACACACCATTATGGGACTCTTCGATTCTATTGCAGGCAATTTGCTGGGCAGCGTGCTCGGCGGCCAATCCAGCGGACTGGGCAAGCTTGCCGCTGATGTCATGAGCGGCAACCACCACGACCTCAGCGCCTCGGTGACCACCTTGCTCAGCGAGGTAGGCGGTGTGGACGGCCTGTTGCAGAAAGCCCAGCAAGCCGGTTTCGGCGGCGTGGTCAGCTCGTGGATTGGCACCGGCCCCAACGAGCCTGTAAATGCGGATCAGGCGAGCGAGCTTCTGGGCAGCGATGTGATGCAAAAGATGGCGGCGAGATTTGGCATCGATCCGGCCCAGGCCGCGCCCATGGTGGCTGCCATGCTGCCAGGCATCATCGACAAGCTCACGCCCCACGGCGAAGTGAATCCCGAAGGCCATACGCAGGAAGATGTGCATGCGGCCATCAGCGGCATGCTCAGTGGCGGCGGCATCGGTGGCCTGATCAGCGCGTTCATGGGCAGCAAGGCTTCTTGAGCCACACACTGGCGATAGCGTAAAGACCGGCCTGTTCACCTCGTGGACGGGCCCTTTTGCTTTTGAGCCGCTCGGCGTGTCGTAGGTGCTCGACTGAGTGGGTGCGATTGTGTTCGCGCAAATTTTGGTTTGATCCGGTCGGATCGAGTCGGATTCGCCACGCCCGGCGAGCCAACGCGCCCATGCAGCGCCAAGGGCGAGGAGTAAGGGCTGGAGGGCGGTCCTAAGGCGTGGCATGAGGTAATTTAAGCCCGTTGCATGCGGCTGTCTTCAACCTTCGAAACCAACATTTCCCGCGACCTGGAGGCTCTACCCTTTTGACAGCCTCGCGCGCACACGCGGTGTGTGTGGAACTCTTCTAATCTTCTCTTATCTCCTCTTCTCTGGTTGCGGGTTTTGTTGCGCTTTTTCTGCAACATATGTTGCGGTTTGGTTGCGCTTTTTCCGCAACATATGTCGCAGTTTGGTTGCGCTTTTTCCGCAACATTTCCGCAACCGATGTTGCGCTTTGGTTGCATCATAAACTGACGGGCACGGCCAAGCGCGACACCGCTGTGTGCGGAGCGGCGGGCTCCAAAAAAGGTTCCACTTGTTACCGTTCCATACTCTTTAACTTTGCTCATGCCCGCCGTATTTCCAAGCGCCCCGGACTAACCACAGCGGTGTCGCACTTCGCTTGCGACGCGCACTCCACGACGCTGCCGCGGCTCATAAAGCCTTTCACGTCCTAGCTGATTGGTTTCAGTTTGTTGGGCAACTGAATGCCCGCACCCTTGAAAAGCACGGTATCTCTGCTTTCCCCATCCCGCAAACACCCACTTTGTTTTTGCTTTTGCGCTGCCTGAGAGTAGGGGAATGGCACTCCCTGCCACGATGCTACGACTCGCCCTTCGCATGCTCTTTGGAGATACCGCCAAGTATCTCATGCTCGTGGTGGGGCTGTTTTTTGCCACCTTCCTGATGGCCCAGCAGGCGGGAGTGTTTTGCGGCTTGATGCTGTGGACG
>JAQGPI010000400.1 GCA_028293175.1 Verrucomicrobiaceae bacterium
GAAGGACAATACCTCGCCAGCCGGTACGCGCTCGATGCAATTCCTGGGCTCCATCTGCCCCACACAGGGCAAGGGAAGGGGCTACTTCATCCTGCCGCAACTGCCGAACTCCGGCACAGCTCCGCTGATGAGCGGCGCATTGGAATGGATTTCCTCCGAACAGTAGGTCACAGCCTGCTGAACAGCGCATCGATCAGCCCTGTGGCGCGAGTGCTGGGAAGTACGCCGACTTCCATTTGGTTCATCACATAGACGAAGGCGATGCCGGAAGCCGGATCGGCAAAGGCGAGGCTGCCGCCCGCACCGGGATGGCCAAAGGCGGCGGTGGAAGGGCCGAACATGCGCCGGGTTTTGCTGCCCGTTTCCGCATCCACCGGGTCCTTCATCATGCCAGCACTGAAGGCCGCTGGCACGCACAGCACGGCATCTTCTTCCGACTGGGACAAGGGATCGCTCAGGGCATTCAGCACCCAGTGAGGCACGATCTGCTCCCCCTGATACTTGCCGCCATTGGCAAGCATGGCATAGAAGCCCGCAAGCCCGGTGGCGCTGGCTACGCCACCCATGCTGGCGTAGCCCTGCGCCCAGGTATGCGGCTGGTTGAAATCTCCCACCGCATTTAGTCCTACGGGCGAGGAAAACGTTCGCTGGGTAACGGAGCCAGGGATGTGGAAGGCTTTAAGAAAGGCTTGATCTGCCGTGCTGATGTTCATCTTGCCTGGATAGACCCTGGCGACACGATGATGCTCTTTCTCCGGCAGGCCGATCCACAAATCCAAGGCCAGCGGACGGCCGAACAACTCGTCGAAGTAATGGCCCAATGTATCCGCTCCAGTGATGCGGCGGACGATTTCATCCAGCAGGAAGCCAAAGGTGCGGGCGTGATAAGCCTGGGTGGTGCCTACCGGCCACAGGGGAATTTGCTGCTCCAGCGCCTTGATCACAGCCATGTAATCAAAGATGGGCACGCGTTCGCTGAGGGCGCACAGACCACCGCGATGGGAAAGCAGCTCCCCAAAGGTCGTATGATCCTTGCCCCCGAGGAAAAACTCGGGCCACACTTCGGCCACTGGCGCATCCAGCGGCAGCCCGGCCTCGTGAAGCGCCATCAGGCAAGCCACAGCGGCAGGCCCCTTGGTGGAAGACCAGATAGGCACCAGCGTTTCAGCCGTCCAAGGGGCGGTGCGCTCGCGGCTGGTGAACCCTTGAGCAAGGCTGAGCACCTCCGCCCCGTTGCGCCAGATGCTGACAGCAGCACCGAGCTCGCCCCGTGATACGAAGTTCTCGCGAAACCAACTCTCGACAGCTTCTCGGGCAGCGCTGGGCAGGCCGTTGTTTGAAGGAGGATTGGTCACAGCAATTGCGACCTCAGCTCCGCCAGATCGGGGTCTTTCTTGGCCAGCCGACGGAGCCCGCTGTCGATTTCAAAGGACTTCTCCAGCAGCAGCTTCGCCTCGTCCACATGCCCGAGTTTTGCGCAGTAGCAGCCCAGGTTGTAATAATAAACCGACTTCGTGCGCAGCGAGCGCGGGCCGCTTTGCAGATGCACCATCGCTTCCTCCGTGCGCCCCAATTCATGCAGGCAGTAGGCCGCGTGGATGAAGCCGCTGGGCTCCTTCGGCTGCATTTCACATAGGCGGCGGCTCATTTCCAGGGCCTCCTCCCAGCGCTGCTCGCCCATCTGGCACAGCACCCAGGTCTCCAGCACATCGGTGCGTTCCCAAGCCTCCTTGGGCAGGGCCACAAGCTCAGCCCGGGCGTCCTCGAACAAGCCGAGCTCCATGTAGCCTTGGGCGGTCAAGATTTTGCGGTCCAGCTCCGTCATGTTTCCTTGCCTTCCTTTTAATAGCTAACGCGCGGCATTGCACGTCCGGTTTTCCGTTTGCATCGCTTTGAATGAGAACGTAAAGCCCGCGCGTGAACAAGGCTTTTGTGCTGGGGGCAGGGTTGGGAGAACGACTGAAACCGCTGACGGACCAACTCCCCAAACCCCTGATTCCGGTATTTCACCGGCCGTTGATCACCCACGCCTTCGATCATCTGATCGCCGCCGGGGTGGATCAGTTCGTGGTGAATTCTTTTCACCTGCCGCAGGAGTACGCCCGGGCCTTTCCCGAAAACACATGGAGAGGCCACCCCGTCAAGGTGCGCCAAGAGGTGCCTATCCGCCTGGAGACCGCCGGCGGCATCGCCAACGTGCGTGACCTGCTGGAGGGCGACGAGCCCTTCTTTGTCTACAATGGCGACATCCTCACGGATCTGCCGCTGGAGAAGCTGATGCGCGAGCATACGGAGCGCGGGAACCTCGTCACGCTCGCCCTGCGCAGTACCGGTCCCGCCCTGCACATTGGCATTGATGAAACCACCGGCTTGCTCACCGACATCCGCAACATGCTCGGCACCGGCAATGAAGGCACGCACCTGTTCACCGGCATCTATTTGGTCAGCCCGGCCTTCTTTGAGTTCCTCACTCCAGGCAAAAAGGAATCCGTCATCCCCATCTTCCTCCAGCTCATCCAGCAAGGTCACCGCATCGGCGGCATCGTCATTGATGAAGGCCACTGGTGGGACCTGGGCAATCGCACCTCCTACCTCGAAGCGCATCGCGAGATCGCGCAGATGCCCGGCTTCCCTGCCTTCGCCCCTGCCTGCCATCGCCTTATCAGCGAGGAGGCTAGCATTGCCCCCGGCGCTCAATTGCTCGGCACCAACATCATCGGTCCCCACGCGATAGTGGAAGACGGTGCCGTCGTCGAAGACAGCATCCTCTGGCCCGGCGCTGTCGTGACCAGCGGCGCCAAGCTCAAGAACTGCATCGTGCGCTCCGGCATTCGCGCTGAAGGCGTGAGTGAGAACGCGGACCTTTAGCGCGTCTCCAGTCCCAGTCCCACAAAACCCCAGGGATTGGGGGACTGGGACTGGGATTTGCCGTGCTGTAACCTCCTCAAAAGGTGGCCAGCCCAACCATCGCCAGATTGGGAAGCGCTCAGGCTACGTCCGGCAGCCCGTCCAGGAGCTTGTCCAACGTGATTGGATAATCGCGCACACGCACTCCAGTCGCGTTGTAAATGGCGTTGGCAACGGCGGCGGCGACACCGCAGATGCCAAGCTCGGCCACGCCTTTCGCTTTCATCGGAGAGGAGATCGGGTCCGTCTCGTCGAGGAAGATCACGTCCTGGTGGGGTATATCGGCGTGGACGGGAACCTCGTAAGTCGCCATGTCGTGGTTAACGAAGAAACCCAACCGCTTGTCCACCGCGAGTTCCTCCATCAATGCGGCCCCCACACCCATGGTCATGGCGCCTATCACTTGGCTGCGAGCGGCTTTCGGATTCAAGATCCGGCCCGCTGCGCATACTGCCAGCATCCGGCGCACGCGGGTTTCGCCGGTCGCTACATGGACGCCCACTTCCACGAAATGCGCGCCGAACGTGGACTGCTGATACTCCTTCGCCAACTTTCCAAACTCGATGGCGTCCTCCGCCACGAGCCCTGCGGAACCAGCAACCTCGCCCAAGGGCACGTCCCGGTCACCGACTCGGACACGTCCATCACTAAACACGGCGTCAGTCGCGCTTACGCCCAGCTTTTGTGCCACCATTTCGCGCAGCTTGAGACAGGCGGCATACACGCCGGAGGTGGAGCAGTTTGCCCCCCATTGCCCGCCGGAGCCAGATGAGACCGGGAAACTGGAGTCACCCAGCCGCACTAGGACACGGTTGAGCGGCACTCCCAGCATTTCCGCAGCGGTTTGCGCGATGACGGTGTAACTGCCGGTGCCAATGTCCGTCATGTCAGTCTCCACGATCACGCCACCCCGGCTGTCCAGCCGTACCCGGGCTGCCGACTTCGTGGTTTGGTTGCCACGGTAAGCAGCGGCGACGCCCTGACCGATCAGCCACATGCCATCGCGGTTGGCGGCAGGCTTCGCGCTACGCTTGTTCCAGCCGAAGCGCTCCGCACCCAGGCGCAGACATTCGATGAACTGACGTTGTGAAAAACGCTTTCCTTTGCCAGCCTGATTTGCAGCGGTGTCGCCTTTGCGGTCCTGCGGATCGTCCTTCGATGGCGGGGAGGCGTCATCAGGCACTACCTGCGTATCGTTGAGGATGCGGAGTTCGACAGGATCGATGCCCAGCTTTTCTGCCAGTTCGTCCATCGCGATTTCTAGGGCCATCATTCCTGTAGCCTCTCCAGGCGCACGCATGGCATTAGCCTCCGGCAGATCGAGAACTGCGAGGCGCGTGGCGGTCATGCGATTTTCACCGGCATACAGGAGACGTGTCTGATGCACCGCGCCGTCGGGTTTTCCTTCGGGAAGATCGCCTGACCAGCTGTCGTGTCCAATGGCGGTGATCTTGCCCTCACGCGTTGTTCCTAGCCGTATGCGCTGAATTGTCGCGGGCCGGTGAGTGGTATTGTTGGGCATCAGCGCCCGTTGCAGCGCTACTTTCACCGGACGTTGCGCCGCGCGCGCACCCAGCGAGGCCAGCACCGCATCAGCCCGCACGAACAGCTTTCCGCCGAATCCCCCACCAATATAAGGCGAGATGAGCCGGACATTCTCCTTCGGAATGTTCAGCGTCTTTGCCAGATCGCCGCGCCCCCAGTCGATCATTTGATTGGAAGTCCACACCGTGAGCTTGTCTCCCTCCCACTTGGCCAGGGAGGAATGCGGCTCCATCATCGCATGCGATTGATCGGGCGTGGTGTAAGTGGCATCCAACTGGACCGGAGCGGCGGCGAACGCGCCTTCAAAATCGCCCACTTTGCTGGCAGCGACGCCGCCGGTGATTTTGTCCGCCATCGGAGCGGAATCTTTTGCAGCGGCAAGATCGAATGCACCCGGTGCCTTTTCGTATTCAATGCGGATCTGCCCCGCAGCGGCGCGCGCCTGCTCAAACGTCTCGGCGACCACCAGCGCCACGGCTTGGTGATAGTGCTGAATCTCCGGCCCGCCCAGGAGTAAGGCGGTGTTAAATTCGCCTTTCCCCAGCTTGCCAGCGTTCTCGGCAGTCACGATGGCAAGGACACCGTGAGACACCTTGGCAAGGCTGAGATCGATGGAACGAATCCGGCCCTTGGCAATGGCCGAGCCTACCACATAGCCATAGGCAGGGTTCTTGGCGACGTCGTGCCACTCATAAGCATAGCGTGCCCGGCCCATGGTCTTAAAAGGCCCTTCGACGCGATCAGTCGCTTTGCCGATCACCTTTAACTGGTCGATGGGATTCTCAGTGGCGGGAGTTTCGAATTTCATAGCTGGGCTCCTTTCGCTTGCGCCAATGCTGCCGCGAGCGTGCGCTCCACCAGCTTGAGCTTGAATGCGTTTTGATCGGTGGGCTTCGCATCGGCCAGCAAAAACGCGGCGACCGCTTTTGCACCCTTCGGCAACTCGGCTTCAGCCGCTTCGACCCGCCATGGCTTGTGTGCCACCCCGCCCAGCGCCACGCGGCCGGTGCCGTCTTTCTGCACGACGAGAGCCACGGAGACCAAGGCGAAGGCGTACGAGGCCCGATCTCGTACCTTATAATAGATCTGCGCTCCACCAGCCGGCTTGGGAAGCGTGACCGCCGTGATCAATTCGCCGGTCCGCAGCACGGTATCGATGTGCGGCTGATCGCCGGGCAGCCGGTGAAACTCAGCAATGGGGATGTTTCGCGTGGAGCCATCCGGTCCGACCGTTTCCACAACAGCATCGAGGACCCGCAGCGCTACCGCCATGTCACTGGGATGGGTGGCGATGCACGCGTCGCTGATGCCCACCACCGCATGTTGGCGGCTGAATCCGTCTATGGCGCCGCAGCCGCTGCCAAGCACTCGTTTGTTGCAAGGCTGGTTGGTATCATAGAAGTACGGGCACCTTGTGCGCTGCAGGAGATTTCCGGCGGTGGTCGCCATGTTGCGGAGCTGGCCGCTCGCTCCGGCGCTTAGTGCGCGGGAGAGCACCCCATAGTCACGGCGCACTCGCTCATCGGCAGCTAAATCAGTGTTCCGCACCAGGGCACCGATGCGCAATCCGCCGTCGGCCGTAGGTTCGATCTTGTCGAGAGCCAGACCGTTGACGTCAATGAGATGGGTTGGCGTCTCAATCTCGAGCTTCATGAGGTCGAGAAGGTTTGTTCTGCCGGCAACGAACTTCGCGCCTGGATGGCGTGCCGCGGCAGCCGCAGCCTCAGCCGGTGTGCGCACACGCTCGAAAGTGAAGGGTCTCATATCTCTCCCCTTCCCACTTCGGATATCGCTTCAATGATGTTCGAATAGGCGGCGCAACGGCAGATATTGCCGCTCATGCGCTCGCGAATTTCGTCGGTTGTGAGCTGCGGGTGCGAGGTAAGATCGGCAGTCACATGGCTCGGAATGCCTGCCTTGACTTCGTCAAGCATCGCAACGGCTGAACAGATCTGACCTGGTGTGCAGTAACCGCATTGAAATCCGTCGCACTTCACGAACGCGGCCTGCATGGGGTGCAATTTCTCCGGAGTTCCCAGGCCCTCGATCGTGGTGATGCTGTCCCCTTGGTGCATGACTGCGAGTGTTAGGCAGGAGTTGATCCTGTGGCCGCCAGCAATGACAGTGCATGCGCCGCACTGCCCTTGGTCGCAGCCTTTCTTCGTGCCTGTCAGGTGCAGGTGCTCGCGCAGCGCATCTAGCAGGGTGGTCCGGTTGTCCAGCTCCAAATCGCAGGCCTGGCCGTTGACAGTAAGCGAAACTTTGCTCATAGGCGGTGGCCCGGTCCCCGTTGGAATTTGGTTCTGAGCACTCGACGACATAGCTGTCGCGGCTACCGTCGAGGTCCCGATGACCAAGAACTCCCGGCGTGTTATTTCAGCGGCATTGGGACTTTGCATGGCGTCGGTTATCGCACGCCTGTTTTTTCATGGATGTGCCACCAACCGGATTATGCGGAAATTAAGAGAACGTGCCCTGAGCACGCGTGCAAACCTTCGCCGGACTGTTCCATTCACGTACCAAATTCGCTGGGAGGCCAAGTATGACCAAGGGACAGGGATGCCCCACCGCTTGCGCCTGGCTCTTTATGCCCGCCCAAAAAATGAGCGGCTAGAGATCGAGAAACAGTTCCTCATTGGAAGGAAGCTTCCGCCATGCGTCAAAGTCTTCCTGCGTGCATTGGGAGAACCTCTCCTCCGATACATCCCTGCCGTTCCACGCTGTGTTGAGGTGTTGATACAGATGGCCCATGGCCACCACGAACTCGCCATAGTCGTACTCGGGATTGCCTGCCACTTCGGCAATGGTGCGATCAAGCTCCTCTTTGGCTTCTGTCAGATGGAAAAGGACGGCATCACGGTTCATACCCTGAGTTCACCTCACTCTGGCATCATTCGCTCGCTCATCTTTAATGAGGGATGCTCGTCGCGACGGCCATGCATGTGTACTGCCGTCCATTCCGCCAGCCTGCGGCCCAGCTTGCGGCAGGCATCCTGGCTTTCCTGATCGCTAGGGTCCTTCGCCGTCACCGCGCCGTAGTGCAGCGTCAGCCCACGGCTCACATAATCGGTCACACCAAACACCAGGAAGCCAAAGTTCATGAGCACGGTGAGAATGGACTGGCAGGCCAGTTCCATACCCCCACCCCAGCCTCCGGCGCTCGAAAAGGCACAGCCGATCTTGCCATCGACCTGGTTCCACAGCGGCCCCATCACTTCGTCCCAGAAGCGTTTCATCTTCCAGCTCAAGATTCCCATATTTGTGGGACTGCCGACGGCAATGCCATCGCACCAGACCACATCCCCCGCCACCGCCTCATCAATCGAACGCAACTGCACCTCGGTATCAGCGATGGACCGCGCGCCTTCCGCCACGAACTCCGCCATGTGCCTTGTATGCCCCGAAGCCGAGTCAAACAGCACCAGGATCTTGTTCATGTGCTGTGGGGTCATGAGGCTTTCACGGGTGAAGAGGGTTGCACTTCAATGAACGAGGAAACCGCCAGCAAGATAGCCGCCACAACCACGCAGGAATCGGCCAC